>NZ_JBHYYB010000042.1:0-74482 GCF_042752535.1 Kitasatospora sp. NPDC059327
GCGCCGGCTGGCCGCCCGGCTGGGCTGAGCCGCCCGACGGCCCGGGTGGCGGCCGCGTGCCGGTCCGGTCACCACCCGGGCCGTCCGCGGGGGCCCACCCGGGCCGTTGTCGGTGGCGGTGGCTAGTTTGGGCGGTGTCGGCGGGCGCGACCCGTGCGACGACGCTTCCGAACGTCGCCCGAAAGGGGCTCTTGCCATGCCAGTCGCCGCCGACGAGCAGGTCACCTACCTGGAACTGTCCGAGGACGCGGGCAGCGCGCACAAGTTCTACGAGGTCCGGGTCGCCGGGACGGCCGTGACGGTCAGGTACGGGCGGATCGGCGAGAGCGGCCAGGAGAAGACCACCTCCTACCCGACGGTGGAGAAGGCGGCCTCGGCCGCCGCGAAGAAGCTCGGGGAGAAGGTCCGCAAGGGGTACGCCCCGGCGGTGCGCGGGGTGCGGCAGCGGCGCGAGGTCACCCGCCGGGCCATCGTCAGCAGTGGGTCGACGGCCCGTCAGGCGCCGGTGCTGTGGCGCTTCCGCTCGGGCGCCTCGGCGTTCGGGATCTTCGTCGGGGAGGAGCACGCCTGGGTCGGCAACGAGCGCGGCGACGTCTACACCCTCACCCACGACGGCCGGGTCACCGGCCGGTACGGGCTGCCCGACGGGGTCAAGTGCATCGTGGCCGACGACTGGTGGATCTATGCCGGGTGCGACGACGGCAAGGTGTACGACCTGGGCGGGAAGGTGCCGCGGGTGGCGTACGAGATAGCCGCGGACGTGGACATCTACTGGCTGGACATCCACGACGGCGTGCTCGGGGTCGCCGACGCGCGCGGCGGCATCACCACCGTCGACCACGAGGACGAGTTCCAGTGGCGGCGCAAGGCCACCGGCACCGACGGCTGGATGGTGCGCTGCGACTCCGACGGCGTCTACCACGGCCACGCGCGCGGCGTCGGGCGCTACGCGGCGCGCGGCGGCGAACCGGTCTGGCACACCCCGACCGAGGGGGCCGTGCTGTTCGGCTGGCAGGAGCGTGACGAGGTGTTCGCCGGCACCTCGCTCGGCTGGGTCCACCGGCTGCGCAAGGCGGACGGCTCCGAGGCCGCCCGCTACCGCTGCGACGCCGCGGTGTTCTCCTGCGCCTCCTCGCCCGACGGCCGGTACGTCTTCGCGGGGGACAACCACTCCTCGGTCTACTGCTTCGCCGCCGACGGCACCCGGCTGTGGAAGCTCGGCACGGGCTGCGGCTCGGCGTACAGCATGCAGTACCGCGACGACCGGCTGTACCTGGTGACCACCGACGGGTCGCTGGCCTGCCTGGACGCGAGCGAGCAGGCGGTGACGGCGGCGCAGGACGGCCGGGTGCCGCAGGCGGCCGAGGTGGACGGCAGCGGCTGGCAGGCGGCCGTGGCGGGTGCCGATCTGGAGTCGGTGGTCGCCGGCTCGGCGGGCGCGGCCGAGGGGATCGAGGTGGAGTGCGTCCAGGAGGGCGGCCGGGTACGGGTGCGGGTGGTGTCCGCCGGGTTCGACGCGAACCGCCGGGTGCAGTTCCCCAAGGACATCCGGGTGCCGGGCGCCCGCTACCTGGTGGCGGAGGTGCTGGAGTCGGGCGACGGCGGCTTCTACCGGGCGCGCGGTGACATCAAGCGCCTGCTGTAGCGGGGCCCCGTCGGTGCGGTCGCCCGCGGCGGCCCGGCCCCGGGTGGGCCGCCGCGGCGACGCTCCGTCAGCCGGAGGTCTCCGCGCGGTACAGGCGGTCGATCTCCGCGTGCGTGAGCGTGAGCGTGACGGTGCGCCGGTCCTCGTCGACGGCCGTGACGGCGCTCATCGGCACCATCACCTCCCGGCCGAACACCCAGAGACCGGTGTCCACCACCAGGTGCCGCTCGTCGACGAAGTCCGAGTGGCGGTCCACCCGGCCGATCCGGCCGTCCGGGCCGTCGACCCGGTAGCCCGTCAGGTCGACGGTGTGCCCGTCGGCTCCGCGGATCTCCGCCATGGCTGCCTCCCCTTGCCGGACCGGACGGCCGCCCCGTTGCCGGGGGCGGCCGTCCGGTCGCGTCTGTTCCGGATGTCTGGTGTCAGATCAGCGGTCCGCCGTAGAAGGGACCGTAGTAGCCCGCGTACTTCTCCTGGTAGCCGGTGTCGTCGTCGTGCCGGTGCCGGTCGAACTCCGGTCCGTTCCGGATCTCGTCCTTCGTCCGGTCGACGTAGGCCTTCCGCTCCTCGAAGTCGACCTGGATGACGGTGCCGGCGGGCAGCAGGACGTACTTGCCGAAGATCCACGGCCCGGTGTCCACCACCAGGTACCGGGCCTCGGCCTGCTCGGACAGCTTGTCGATCCTGCCGATGTGCCCGTCGACCGCTTCCACCCGGAAGTCGACGAGGTCGGACCCGGTGACGTAGCCGGAGGTCGAACGGAACTCCCAGATGTTGACGTCGCTGCTCACAACTGTCTCCCTTCCGCACGCTAGTGCCGTGCCGGGGATGGCCCGGCGGCGCTCGCGGAACCGGCTGCCCCGGGTCGTCGACTTCATGCGGGGCGAGGCGGAGGAATGCGCGGCGGTCGGGTGGCGCGCCCGGCCGGGCCGCCCGGTGGGCCGGTGCGCTCACGCTGTCCGGGAGGCTCCGCCGTCACCGCGGCGTCACCTGATGGGAACAGCGCGGTGCGGTGCCGGTGACGCCGCGGTGACGGCGGGGCGGACATCGTGGGCGGCACACCGTGAACGGACCCGCGGGCGGTGCGAGGGGAGCCAGGGCCATGCCGATCAGTCCCACCTATCCCGGTGTCTATGTCGACGAGTTGCCGAGCGCGGTGCGCACCGTCGTCGGGGTGCCGACCTCGGTCGCCGCGTTCGTCGGGACGGCGCCGCGCGGTTCGGTCACCGACCCGGTGCGCGTCACCGGCTGGTCCGACTACGAGCGCGAGTTCGGCGGCCTGGACCGGACCAGCGAGCTGAGCTACGCGGTCTACCAGTTCTTCCAGAACGGCGGCGCCGAGGCGCTGGTCGTGCGGATCGTCGCGCACCGGCCGGCCGACGCGCCCGCGGGCGGGCCCAGTTACCCGGCCGCCGCCACGGTCACCCTGGCGGCCGCGTCGGGCGCGGCCGCCGACGCGATCACCCTCACCGCCGTCAGCCCCGGCGACTGGGGCAACCGGCTGCGCGCCCGGGTGGACTACCGGACCAGGGACAAGGCGGCGAACGCCGCCGGCCAGAAGAGCTTCAACCTCACCCTGCGCGACACGGCCACCGGCGTCACGGAGACCTACCTCAACGTGGGGACGGCCCCGGACAGCGGCAGCCGGCTCAGTGTGGCGCTCGCCGGCTCCGCCCTGGTCACCGTCCCGGCGGCGGCGGACGGCAGGCTGCCCGCCGCCGGAGCGGACGTCCCGGCCGGTCAGGACCCGTTCCCGGACGGCAAGGGCGCGGGCCACGGCGACTGGTACGTCGACGCCGCGAACGGCCTGGACGGCACCGCGACCCCGGTCGCCGCCGACTACCTGGGCGAGAGCTCGCCGGTCCGTGACGGCAAGCAGGGCATCTACCAGTTGCTGAAGGCGGACATCTTCAACCTGCTCTGTCTGCCCGGGCCGCCCGGCCAGAACGGCGACGGGGACCACCCCGCCGGGATCCTGGCCCAGGCGGCCAGGCTCTGCCTCGACCGCCGCGCGATGCTGCTGGTGGACCCGCCGGACGGCTGGCGCGGTGTCACCGAGGTGGCGAGGGCCGCCGCGCCGGGCGGCAGCGGGCTGCCGCTGACGGGTGACCTCGCCAAGAACGCGGCGGTGTACTTCCCCCGGGTCATGATCGCCGACCCCGCGCAGCAGAACGTGGTCCGTGACTTCCCGCCGTGCGGTGCGGTCGCCGGGGTGTGGGCCCGGACGGACGTCGCGCGCGGGGTGTGGAAGGCCCCGGCCGGGACCGACGCCGGGCTGAGCGGGGTGGTCGCGCCACAGGTCCTGATGACCGACCAGGAGAACGGCATCCTCAACCCGCTCGGGGTCAACTGTCTGCGCCGGCAGCCGGTGGCCGGCACCGTGGTGTGGGGGGCGCGCACCCTCAGGGGCGCGGACATCCTCGCCGACCAGTGGAAGTACCTGCCGGTCCGCCGGCTCGCGCTGTTCATCGAGGAGAGCCTGTTCCGGGGCACCCAGTGGGTGGTCTTCGAGCCGAACGACGAGCCGCTCTGGTCGTCGATCCGGCTCAACGTCGGCGCGTTCATGAACACCCTGTTCCGCCAGCGGGCCTTCCAGGGCCGCACGCCGCAGGAGGCCTACCAGGTGGTCTGCGACGCGACGAACAACCCGCAGAACGACATCGACCGGGGGATCGTCAACATCCAGGTCGGCTTCGCCCCGTTGAAGCCCGCGGAGTTCGTGATCATCCACATCCAGCAGCTCGCCGGGCAGATCCAGGTGTGAGGCCGACCGGCCTATGCGTGACGGCCTATGCGTGACGGTCGGTGGGTGACGGTCGGTGGGTGACGGTCGGTGGGTGACGGTGACGGGTGACGAGGAAGGGCAGCCATGGCGGACAGCAGGACGAAGCGGCGCGATCCCTACAAGAACTTCCGGTTCCGGGTCAGATTCGGGGGCGGGACGGACTACATCGCCGGTGTGAGCAAGGTGACCGGTTTCAAGCGCAGCACCGAGGTGATCAAGCACCGCAGCGGCGGTGACCCGGCGACCAGCACCAAGCTTCCGGGGCGCACCGAGTACGACCCGATCACGCTGGAACGCGGGGTCACCAACGACAAGGTGTTCGAGCAGTGGGCGAACCGGGTGTGGAGCTACCACAACTCCGGTAGCGGGCTCGAATCCTCGCTCAAGGACTTCCGCCGGGACATCGTGGTCGACGTCTTCAACGAGGCGGGCCAGAAGGTGCTGTCCTATCAGGTGTTCAACTGCTGGGTCTCGGAATACCAGCCGGTGTCCGACCTGGACGCCAACGCCAACGCGGTCGCCATCCAGCACGTCAAGCTGGAGAACGAGGGCTGGGTCCGCGAGGATCTGCCCGAGCCGGCCGAGACCGGCTTCGAAGATCCGGCCTGACCATGGGCGCACAGATCCTCGACCCGCCGGCCGCGGGTGTGCCGACTTCAGGTGTGCCGGCTGCGGGGCCGCCGGCCCCGGCCGTGCTGACCGAGGCCGGGCTGCTCGCGGTGTGGGAGGCCGGCCGGGGCACGGACAGCGCCCGGCGGGCGCTGGTGCTCGCCGCCGCCGGTGGCGCCGATCCGTCGGTGGTGGCGGACCTCCCGGTGGGGGCCTGCCGGGGCCTGGTGCTCGCACTGCGGGAGCGGTGCTTCGGACCGCTCCTCCCGTGCGCGGTGACCTGTCCGTGCTGTCACCAGGAGCTCGAACTGGAGCTGACCGCCGAGGACGTCCGGGCCGGTGCGCCGGACGGTGACCGCCGGCTGCGGGTCGAGGGCTTCGAGATCGAGTTCCGGCTGATCACCGGCCGGGACCTGCTGACCGTCGGAGCGGGCACCCCGGACGCCCGGCGGGCCCTGCTCGGCCGGGTCCTGACCTCGGCCGTGGCACGGGGGCGACAGGTCGCCCCCGAGGATCTGCCGGACGCGGTCCTGGACGCGCTGTCCGGCGCGCTGTCCGCGCAGGACCCGCAGGCGGATGTCCGGTTGGACCTCGACTGCGTCGTGTGCGGACACGCCTGGGTGTCGCCGTTCGACATCACCGCCCACCTGTGGGCGGAACTGGACTCCTACGCACGGCGGTTGGTGCACGACGTGCATGTGCTGGCGAGCGCCTACGGCTGGTCGGAGGACGAGGTGCTCGCGATCGGTCCGGCACGTCGGCAGAGCTATCTGGAGTTGGTGACGGGATGACCGACTTCGTGAGCCGCCTGCTGGGCGCCGCCGGGACGGGCAGTCCGCCGATCCGGCCGTTGACCGGATCGCTCTTCGAGCCCAGGCAGGCCCGCTACCCGGCGGAGGAGCCACTGCCGTCGGGCGGATCGGCCGCGCCCTCGGTGGAGTCCGCGCCCACGTCACCGTCCGGTCCGGCCGGAGCGGGCTTCGCCGCCCCGAACGGCTCGGGACGGTCGGCCGGGGCGCGCGGCAGTGCGGGGGAGGCCGGGCCGCCGGGCTCCGGGCCGGCCGGTGCGGTCGCGGAGCGGCCTCCGTCGCCGGGCGGGAGCGTCGACGGGCGCCCGGCCGGGACCTCGGCCGGGCCTTCCGTCGGGCCTTCCGCCGGACCCACCGCCGCCCGGGCGTCGGAGTGGCAGGAGGCACCGGGCCCGGCCCGGTGGCCCGATGGTCACCCGCCCGCCGACCGTCCACCCGTGGCCGACCTGCCCGGTGACCACCCACGCGTCGGTCCGCCGCCCGTCGGTCCGCCGCCCGTCGGCCGGGGCCCGGCCGGTGCGCTCCGGCCGGGTACGGACACCGCCACCGGGCCCACGACCGGGCCCACGACCGGACGGACGGCCGGACGTACGGCCGAGCCCCCGAGTGTCACCCCGACCGGACCGGCGGTCGATGCCGTGGCCGGCGCCGTCGCCGATGCCGTGACCGGTCCCGTCCGGGAACACCCCGTCCGGCCGCTCCCCACCGTGCCGCGCCCGGCGGTCCCCGCCCCGGTGGCCGGGCGCCCGCGGCCGTCACGGGGGCCCGCCGCCGAGCCGACCGTGCACATCACCATCGGCCGCATCGAGGTCAGGGCCCCCCGGGAGCCCTCCGCACCGGCCCGCCGGCGGCCCGAGCGGCCGCCGCCGACCAGCCTCGACGACTACCTGCGGACGCGGTCGGGAGGTGAGCGCCGATGAGTGACGAGGAGGCGGTAGCCGCCGTCACCAAGACGCTGAGCGGGCTCGTCCTCGGCGCGCTCGCCGATGTCCCCGGAGCCGGCGTGGACACCCGGCCGCTCGACGAGCTGGCCGGCGGCACCCGCGACAAGCTGGTGAACATCTACCTGTTCCAGGCCGAGGTGTCCGGTGCGCTGCGCAACGCGGACCGGCCCGATCTGACCCCGGGCGAGAGCGGGGGCGGGCCGTTCCCGCTGGTGCTGCACTATCTGATCACCCCGTTCGTCCGGCACGATCCGGGGCTGGACGCGCACCGGCTGCTCGCCCGCGCCGTCCGGGCCCTGCACGACAACCCGGTGCTGCAGCGGGGCGAGCTCGCGGCCTTCGCACCGGAGAGCGACGTCGCCGAGCAGCTGGACCGGATCAGGATCACCTGGCAGCCGTTCGGCGAGAAGGACATCTACGCGCTCTGGTCGGCCTTCCAGTCGCCGTACCGGATGTCGGTGGCCTACGAGGTCGGCGCGGTGCTGATCGACAGCCGCCGCGCCCCCCGTACACCGGTGCCCGTGCTCAAGCGGGGCCGCGACGACGAAGGGCCCGGCGCGCAGGTCGGTCTGCCGCTCGGCCTGCCCGCCCTCACCGCGGCCGTGCCGCCGGCCCGGCAGCCGGCCGCCCGGCCGGGTGAGCAGGTCGCGCTGCGCGGCCACGGCCTGGCGGCCCGCTCCGCCGAGGTCCGGCTGAGCCATCCGTTGCTGCCGGCCCAGGTGGTGGTCCCGCTGGCACCGGGGGCGCTCACCGACGGCGGGGCGCGGTTCACCGTCGGGGCCGTCGGCATGCCGGCCGGGCTCTGGTCGGTCGGGCTCGCGCTCACCAGGCAGGTCACCGAGGGCGGGGTGGCCCGGTCGGTCGTGACGGTCACCAACGAGGTGCCGCTCGCGGTCGCGCCCCGGATCACCGAGCTGCCGGCGACCGTGCCGCGGGCGGCGGACGGCAGCGCGGTGATCGAGCTGACCTGTGCCCCCGCGCCGCTGCCCGGTCAGCCGGTGCTGCTCGTCTTCGACGGCCGGGCCGTGCCGCCCGATCCGCCCGGCCCCGGCGCGCCCCGGCCGGCGGGCAGCGTCCGGTTCACCGTGCCGCACGCGGCGAAGGGGCGCCATCCGGTACGGCTGCGGGTGGCCGGCGTGGACAGCCTGCTGATCGACCGCTCCGGCGTCAGGCCGTCCTTCGACCCGACCCAATCGGTGGCGGTGATCTGATGAGCGACCCGCAGCATGTCGAGGTGGGCGGGGCCGACGGGCCGGAGGCCGCCAACAGCCGCTTCCTCACCGCCTCGCTGCTCTGGCTGCGACTCCTGCTGCGGCGCGCGATCGGCGAGGCTCCGGTGCCCCCGGAGCCGGTCGGTCCCGCCCCGCGCGGGACGGCGCGGACCCGGCTGTTCCACCGCCCCGGACCCGCCCCCGCCGCCGACGGTCACCCGGCCACCGCTCCCGCCGCGGGCGGTGGCCGGGTGACCGAGCAGCAGATCGAGGCCGCCGCCCGGGCGGTCCGGGAGGCCGAGGAGGCTTCGCCGCCGCCCCCGCTCGTCGAGCTCGCCGACCGGCTCGGGCTCTCCCGGTTCGAGCGCGACACCCTCCTGCTGTGCGTGGCGACCGAACTCGACCCGTCGATCACCCGGCTGTACGCGCGCGCCCAGGGCGACGAGTGGGCGGCCCACCCGACGTTCGGCCTCGCGCTGGCGCTGCTGCCCGACCCGGCCTGGGACGCGCTCTCCCCACAGGGCGGGTTGCGGTACTGGCGACTCCTGGAGATCACCCGGACCGCCGGTCAGGGCCTGGTCGCCGGCGCGCTGCGGGCCGACGAACGGATCGTCAACCACGTGAAGGGGCTGAACCACCTCGACGACCGACTGGCGCTGGTGATCGAACGGCTCGACCCGGAGCAGGGGACGGAGCTGCCGCCCTCCCAACAGGACGTCGCCGACGCGATCGTCCGCGCCTGGCGGCGGCCCGGTACGCCACTCGTCCAACTCGTCGGCCCCGACGGTCCCGACGGCGCGGGCCGGCGGGCGGTGGCCGCCCGGGCCGCGGCCGCGTGCGGGCTGGTCGCCTGCCGGCTCCCGGCGGGGCTGCTCCCGGTGGCACCGGCCGAACTGGACGAGCTGGCCCGGCTGTGGCAACGCGAGTCGATGCTGCTGCCGCTCGCGCTCTACCTCGACACCGGGGACGCCGGCCCCGGGGAGAGCGGGTCCGACGGTGCGGGGCCGGCCCGGTTCCTCGCCCGCACCGCCGGCGGCGCGCGCCTGCTCGTCGGCCGGGAGAGCCGCTCCGACCTGGGCCTCGCCTCGGCGGTGCTCGATGTCGCGCCGCCCACCCCGGCCGAACGGGCCGAGGCCTGGCGGGCCGAGTACGGTCCGGGCGAGCAGAGCGACGCGCTCGCGGCGCAGTTCGGCCTGGAACTGTCGGCGATCCGCGAGGTGGCGGCCGTCGCCGGCGGTGACCCGGCCGCCGCCTGGCGGGCCTGCCGACTGCGCACCCGGCCGCGGCTGGAGGCCCTGGCACAGCGCCTGGAGACCAGGGCGACCTGGGACGACATCGTGCTGGCCGCGGACAGCCGCCGGGCCCTCGGGGAGATCGCCGACCAGCTGGCGCACCGCACCACGGTGTACGAGACCTGGGGCTTCGGCGAACGCGTCACCCGGGGCCTCGGCCTGGGGGCGCTGTTCGCCGGGCCGAGCGGTGCGGGCAAGACGATGGCCGCCGAAGTGCTCGCCGGGCACCTGCGGCTGGATCTCTACCGGATCGACCTGTCCGCCGTGGTGAGCAAGTACATCGGGGAGACCGAGAAGAACCTGGGCCGGCTGTTCGACGCGGCGGAGGGCGGCGGCTCCATCCTGTTCTTCGACGAGGCGGACGCGCTGTTCGGCAAGCGCAGCGAGGTCAAGGACGCGCACGACCGCTACGCCAACATCGAGGTCAACTACCTGCTCCAGCGGATGGAGGCCTTCCGGGGCCTGGCCGTGTTGGCCACCAACCTGCGTTCGGCGCTGGACAGCGCGTTCCTGCGGCGGCTGCGGTTCATCGTGGAGTTCGAGTTCCCCGGCCCCGACCAGCGTCACGAGATCTGGGAGAAGGCGTTCCCGCCGGCCGCTCCGTGTGACGCACTCGACTACGCGCGCCTCGCCCGGCTGCAGGCCAGTGGCGGCATGATCCGCAACATCGCGCTCAACGCGGCCTTCCTCGCCGCTTCGGCGGGCGGCCCGATCACCATGCCCCAGGTGCTCGCCTCGGCGCGCGGCGAATTCCTGAAGCTCGAACTCCCGATGACCGAACGCGACTTCGCATGGGAAGGAACCCCGGGGCGATGAGGATCGAACTGCACATCGAGCGGCTGGTCCTCGACGGGGTCGGCGCGGATCCCGGCGCGTTCCGCGCCGCCCTGCACGCCGAGCTGACCAGGCTGGCCGCGGCCGCGCCGGCCGGGGCCTGGGGCGAGTCGCGCGGCGTGCGCGGCCTCGCCGCCCCGGACGCCGCCCCGGACGCTCGGGGCGGCCACCGGCCGGCCGCGCTCGGGGCGGCCGTCGCCCGCTCCGTCCACCGCGCCGTGGTCCGGCCGGACCGGGAGGCGGCCCGGTGACCGGGAGGGCGGTGGTGCCCGCCGAGGCGGTCCGGGCGTCGGCGGGTCACCGGGAGAACGGCAGGACGCCCGCGCACGCCGCCGGGCCGCACGGTGCCCGCACCGTTCCCACCGGTGTGATCCAGCGCCGCGCGACCGGGTCCGGGGCGGTCCGCGGTGTCGTCGACGCCGACGAGTTCGGGCCCGTGCTCGGCGCCCCGGGCCGGTCCCTTCCCACCGCGGTCCGGGTGGACATGGAACAGCGGCTGGGCAGCGACTTCAGCGCCGTTCGGGTCCACTCCGGGGACGCCGCCCGCCGCTCCGCCGACGCGATCGGCGCGCGGGCGTGGACCGCCGGCACGCACATCGTGTTCCGTGACGGGCTGCCGGACACCGGCACCCGGGCCGGCCGGATGCTGCTCGCCCACGAACTCGCCCATGTCGTCCAGCAGTCCGCCGGGCCGGTGGCCGGCCGCGAGATCGGCGGCGGCCTGCGGCTGAGCGAGCCCGGCGACCGGCACGAACGCGAGGCGGACGCCGTCGCCGACCGCGCGCTGCGCGCCGGGCCGGGGCCCCGGCCGGCCCGCCCGGTGCGCGGCCCCGGCCCGGTCACGGCCGGGCTCCGGACGGTGCAGCGGTTCGAGGCTCCCGTGCACGAGGCGGCCGAGCGGGTCGGGCTGACCACCGACGCCGCCGGCCGCGAGGACCCGTCGGCGTTCAGCAACGAAGAGGCCGGCGCGGTCTACTTCGGGAACTGGATGCGCGACCTCAACCAGGTGTTCGTCCCGCTGGCGCTGCGGATCCTGCCGGCGGACGTGCTGTTCTCGATGCTGGCCTACATGGCCGCGAAGAAGTTCGGCCGGAGCATGACCCCGGAGCAGTTCGGCTACTACATCCCCGCCGAGCACATCGACAACCCCGGCGGGCTCACCTCCACCGACGACCTGCTCGCCGGCCCGCCCACCGTCACCGCCGCGCCGCCGGTCGCCGGGGCCCTCACCCGGCCGCCGTCGGCGGTGACCCCCCAGGAGCCGCCCGAACCGGCCGCCGCCGTGCAGCGGGGAGCGGCGGGCACCGCCGCACCGGTCTTCTCGGTGGACCGGGCCGGCGTGCTCGCCTACATCCGGCGGACCAACCTGCACGTGGAGCGGCGGCTGGACCTGGCGGTGCGACGGGGGCGCGGCACGGACGGGCTGCTGCACTTCGGGGCCGCGCTGCACGCCGTCGAGGACCTCTACGCGCACTCCAACTGGGTCGAGATCGCGGTGAACAAGGTGCTGGCCGAGCACCCCGACCTGCTGCCCCGGCTCCGGGGCGCCGACCGGAGCGCCTTCGCCTTCCTGCCGTCGGTGGACGTCGGGCGCGGACCGGCCGCGCTGCGCAACCGTCCGGTGCTCTCCACCGGTACGTTCCTCGGCGCCGACACGAAGATCTCGCTCACCAGCGAGTTCGTGAAGTTCCTCCTGACACCGCTGCCCGACCCCAAGACCATCGCCGAGGCGAAGAGCGAGGAGCGGTTCATCGAGGCCGAGCTGCGGGTGACGGGCCACCTGCTCCAGAACGACAAGCAGTTCCGGGACGGCCTGCGGCAGACCCTGCTCGGGGCGCTGGGCTCCTACGGGCGGCCGCCGTACAGCGCGGTGACCGGCCGGGCGGTCGAGACCCTGCTGAGCCTGCCGATGGACCAGATCTACCACCTGGGCACCCTGCTGCCCGCGATCGTCCCGCAGTCGGTGCGGGACGTGACGGTGGTCGCCGTCCAGCGGGCCGTCCGGGCGGGAATCCACGAGCACCTGATGGTGCCGGCCGCCAAGCGCTTCCAGGCCGAAGCCCTCGGGGCCCAGGTGGCCGACACCAGTCTGATCGTCGCGCTGCGGGAGGCCCGGGCCCGGCAGGCGCGGACCACCACTCCGGAGGCCGAACGCCGGGCCATGGAGCTGGAAGGACGCTTCACCGGCCGCAGCGTGGCCGAGCAGGAGCGCGAGGGCCGGGAGGCCGCCGCGCGTCGTGAACGCAACCTCCAGGCCACGCCCGAGCCGACGATCGCCGGCCCGTCGCACAGTCAGATCGCCAAGGACCACGCGGACAGCCCGTTCTTCGGCCTGGCGTTCAAGGTCGCGACCGTCGCCGACCGCCGGCTGCGCGAGCGGATCACCGAGGCCTGGGCGGAGGCGGGCGGCGGGCCCACCCGGCGGCTGGGTTTCGACGCCGCCGCCTGGCCGGCCGGGACGGAGGCCGAACGGGAGCAGCGGGACCTCTTCCTGCAGACCCGTGACCGGCGCGACCGCGAGGCGGCCGAGAGCCGGGCGGCCGGACTGCGCATCGCCGCCCGGGGCAACACCGAGCCGGCCCCGTTCGACCTCGCCGCGATGCGGGCCGAGACGGCCGGGCGCATCCGCGGGGTCGCGGCCCTCCTGCGGGCCACGGCCGGGGCCCCGGAACAGGTCGGCGGCCGGCTGCGGCAACTGCGCGACTGGCTGGGGACGGTCGCGCCGGACGATCCCGAACTGGCCAAGATCAACCGGGAGTTGCAGGGTGCGGCCGACGCCGTCCGGCAGGCCGGTCAGGGCCGGACGGCGGTGAGCACCGCGGCCCTCGCCGATCAGCTCGACGCCGACGCGGCCGTGGTCGCCGCGGCCGTCACCCAGCCGCAGCGGCAGGCGGCGCACGAGCGGCTCGACCGGGACCGGGCCACGGCCCTGCGGGTCCTGGCCGGCACGCCGGACCTGCCCTCCGGTACGGCCGCGGCGGTCCTGCTGGTGCTGGACCAGCAGATCGCCGACACGGCTCCGACCTTCTCCACCGAGCAGCGCGAGGTGGCCGAAGGCCGCCGGCACCTCGCCGAACACACCGGTCCGCGCACCTTCGCCGTCCGCGAGGTCACCCTCCCCGATCTGAGCGGGCGCCCGCCCGGGCTGCGGCGCCTGCTGGAGGAGTCCCGGCTGCTGCTCGACCACCCGTACGAGAGCACCTGGTGGGAGCAGACCGTGATCGAGCACATCCGCGCGCACGCCGACCAGATCGCCACCGACATCGCGGCCCGCAGCACCGGGGTCCCGGTGCTGCGCCGGACCGGGCAGACGCGTGCGGCGCGTCACCAGGAGCAGGGGGAGGCACCATGAGCGGGCCCACCGGGGCGTGGTCGCGGGCGGAGCCCGGGGGAGTGACGGGGGTGCGGGAGTGAGCACGTTCCCCGGGGCGCTGAACCCGGTGCGGGGCGGGTTCGTCCTGGTCGACCCGGACCGGGGCACGGTCCTGCGGACCATCCCGTTCCAGTACAACCCGGACACCCTCACCAGGACGTTGACACCGCAGGGGATCGGCAGCGAGCCGGGCGACCGGCTGGAGGTCCTGCGGCTCAAGGGGCCCGCGCAGGAGCAGTTCAGGTTCGAGGCCGAGTTCGACGCGACGGCGGCGCCGGAGAAGTACCCGGACGGACTGTATCCGGTGCTCTCCGCACTGGAGCTGACGATGTACCCCACGGTGCGTCAGCTGCTGCGCGAGGACGCCCTGGCGCGCGAGGGGCAGTTCGAGGTCGCGCCGTCGGAGTCCGCGCTGCTGGTCCTGGTGCTGGGACCGAAGCGGGTGGTGCCCGTGCGGATCACCGAGTTCTCCGTCACCGAGGAGTTCTTCGACCAGGCCCTCAACCCGGTCCGGGCGAAGGTGGGGATCGGAGTGCGGGTGCTCACCGTCGACGACCTGGGGCACCAGCACCACGGCGGCGTGCTCTACCTCACCTACCAGGGGCGCAAGGAGGGCTTCGCGCAGACCGTCCGCCATCCGATCTCGGACATCGGCACACCCCGGGTCTGACGGGACGACACCAGGGGCGGGACAGCGCCGAGCCGGGAGAGCAGCCGTGCCGGCGCAAGCCGGGACCGCAGCCGTGCGGGCACCGAGCCGCAGCCGCAGCCGGGACAGCACAGAGCCGAACAACGAAAGGAAGCGCCGTGTTCGCCATCACCAGCCGCTACTGGGGCTTGCCCACCGCGAACTGCCGCCTGCCGGACGGGCGGACGGTGACCTACGTGCGGCGGCGCTTCGTGCCGCACCCCGAGGACCTCGCGGACCTGGGCGAGCACGTCGTCGCCCCGGGCGAGCGGCTGGACCGGATCGCCTTCGCCGAGCTGGGCGACGCCGAACTCGCCTGGCAGCTCGCCGACGCGAACCGGGCCCTGGACCCCGACGAACTCCTCGTCACCGGGCGGCGGTTGCGGATCACGCTGCCCGCCGCCGCCGGGCCGGCCACCGGCTCGCCGCTGCTGCCGGGAGCCGCCCGTGGCTAGGAGCGTCCAGCTGCTGCTGCGGATCGGCGGGGTCGTCACCGCGCCGGCCCCGCAGCCGCTGATCGACGCGCTGCAGTCGGTGCAGGTGACGTCGAGCGCCGGGTCGCGGAGCGGGTTCCAGCTCACCTTCGCGGTCAGCAAGCGGTCCGTGATCACCCGCGTCCTGCTGCCGGCCGGGCTGCTCGACCCGCCGACGCGGGTGATCGTCGCGGTGGTGCTCGCCGGCTCGACCGAGGTGCTGATGGACGGCGTGATCACCCGGCACGAGCTGAGCCCGAGCGACACACCCGGGGCGTCGACGCTCACCGTCACCGGCGAGGACCTCACGCTGCTGATGGACCTGCGGACCGAGCACGCCTGCTACCCGGCCATGCCGCACCACGTCAGGGCCACCCTCGTGCTGCTCAAGTACGCCCTCTACGGGGTGGTCCCGGTCGCCGTCCCGACGATCGTCCCCACCGTGCCGAACCCGCTGGACCGGATCCCCGTCCAGTCCAGCACCGACCTGGAGTACCTGCGCAGCCTCGGCGAGGAGGTGGGGTACACCTGCTACCTCGTGCCGGGCCCGGTACCGGGCACCAGCGTCGGCTACTGGGGGCCGGAGATCCGCGTCGGTGTCCCGCAGCCCGCGCTGACCGTCAACTCCGGGGCCGCCGACAACGTGGAGTCGCTGTCCTTCTCCTTCGACGGTCTGGCCCGCACCCAGTACACGGTGCGGATCACCGAGCCGAACACCAAGATCGGCGTCTCGGTGCCGATCCCCGCGCTCAGTCTGCTGAAGCCACCGCTCGCCGCCCGACCGGCGGTCGCCCTCAGGGAGGAACCGCTCGTGAAGCTGACCGACCGCTCGATCACCGACGCGATGCTGCGCGCGGTGAGCGTGACGTCGAAGGCGGCCGACGCCGTCACCGGACAGGGCAAGCTGGACGTCCTGCGCTACGGCCGGGTGCTGGCCGCCCGCGGCCTGGTCGGCGTGCGCGGCGCGGGGCCGGCCTACGACGGCCTCTACTACGTCAAGAGCGTCACCCACGACGTCAGGCGCGGCTCGTACACCCAGAGCTTCGCGCTGGCCAGGGACGGCTTCGGCGCCCTCACCGACCGGGTGGCGCCGTGACGACGTCGAACGCCAACCAGCAGCCCGACTTCCGGGACCTCTACCGGGGAGTCGTGGTGTCCACCTTCGACCCCCTGCAACAGAACCGGATCATGGTCCGGGTCGACGACGTGCTCGGCGACGACCCGTGCATCTGGGCCACCCCGCACCATGCGGCGGCCGGGATGCACATCGTGCCGTCCGTGCGGTCCGGGGTATGGATCAAGTTCGAGGACGGGGACGTCAACCGGGCCGTCTGGACCGGGTTCTGGCGCGGCGGCACGCTGGAGCAGCCGCCGGTGGCCGCCCTGGTCCCGCCCGAGGTGCCGCAGGTCGTGCTCAGCACACCGGCCGGGAACTACGTGCTGCTCACCGACGCCACCGAACCCACCGGCGGCATCCGGCTCCAACTGCGCGGGGCGGCCGGGCCGTACATCAAGCTCAGCGAGGCCGGCATCGAACTGTCCTGCGGCCCCGGGCTGGCGAGCATCCGGCTGGCCGGCACCTCGGTGATCATCAACAACGGCACGCTCGTCGTACCGACGTAAGGGGGAACGATGCCCGGCCTCGCCGTCCACACCGGAATGACCATGACCTGTCCGCACGGCGGCACCGCGACCGTCCTGCCGTCCGGCCCGCCCGGCGCCCTGGTCGGCGGACAGGCGGTGGCGACCACCGCCGACCGGATCCTGGTCGCCGGCTGCGCCGCGCCCACGCCCTGCGCGACGGTCCAGTGGACCAACGTCTCCGCCGTGCTGGTCAACGGTGCCCCGATGCTGACCCAGGCACCGCCGCCCACCCCGCCCCCGGTGCCCGGCGGCGGGGTCTGCGTCGGCTCGCCCACCCCCGGGCCACCCCTGGTGATGGCCATGCAGCTGCTGGTCACCGGATCATGAGCGAGGTGCACCGATGGACATCGCCTTCCCCTTCCGCATCGACGCGCGCGGCCGCACCGCGGACCGCGACCACCCCGACCACGTACGGGACATGATCGAGCAACTGCTGTTCACCACGCCCGGCGAGCGGGTGAACCGGCCCGACTTCGGCTGCGGGCTGCTCGACCTGGTCTTCGAACCCGACAGCGTCGAACTCGCGGCCGCGCTCCAGGTGTCCGCCGAGGGTGCGCTGCAGCGCTGGCTCGGGGACCTGATCGTCGTCGACTCGCTCCAGGTCACCGCCGAGGAGAGCACGCTCCGCATCGAGCTGCGGTACCTGCTCCTCGCCACCGGCCAGGTGCGCACGGACGTCATCGAGGGGAGCGTGACGCGATGACCCGCGGCGACGACCGGCGCCGGGCCAGGGTGCGCGCGGCCGGCCTCAGCGGCATCGACGGCGTCGACGTCCGCGAGGGCGGCCGCGGTGACCACCTGGTCGTCACCCTCCTCGGCGAGGCACCGCCCGGGCTGACGGCGGCGAACTTCCGCGTCGACGGCGGACAGCGGATCACCGGGATCGCCGTCCTGGAGGTGCGCCGGCACACCGACGGCGAGGGGCGGTCGCGACACCGCCTGCTGCTCCGGGTCGACCGGCCGGGCGACCTCTCGGTCTACCGGCTGAGCGTCGTGCGGACCGATCCGCACGGGAGGCCGGGCACCGAACCGCACCCGGGCTTCGACCGCTGCTACGCGAGCACGGAGTTCACCTTCCGGCCGGAGAGCGTCGGTCCTGACTGCGCCGAGGAGCGGGCCGAGGACGGCGCCGAGCCGGGCATCGGCGCTGTGCCCCATCTCGGCGCTGCGCCGGGCATCGACGCCGTGCCCGATATCGATTACCTGGCCAAGGACTACGACAGCTTCCGCCGGCTGATGCTCGACCGGCTGGCCCTCACCGTGCCCGGGTGGACCGAACGGCACGTGCCCGACCTCGGCATCACCCTGGTGGAACTGCTCGCCGCCGAGGGCGACCGGCTCAGCTACCACCAGGACGCGGTGGCCACCGAGGCCTATCTCGACACGGCGCGGCGCCGGGTGTCGGTGCGCCGCCACGCCAGGCTGGTCGACTACCGGATGCACGACGGGTGCGCGGCCCGGGCGTGGGTCTGCCTGGAGACCGACCAGGACCTGACGCTGCCGGCCGGCGACTTCCGCTTCGCCACCCGGGTCGACGGCGCACCGCCCGGCGCGGGCGCCGCCGTGCCGGCCGCCGACCTCGACCGCCGCGACCTCCCGCCCTACGAGGTCTTCGAGCCGGTCCACACCGAGGATGTCGCGCTCTACCGCGCCCACAGCCTGATCCACCTGTGGACCTGGGGCGACGCCGACCACTGCCTGCCCGTGGGGACGACCTCGGCCGCCCTCGTCGACAGCGCCCCGCAGGACCCGCGGCGAGAGCGGATCCTGCGGCTGCGACCCGGCGACGTGCTGGTGTTCGAGGAGGTCCTCGGCGCGACCACCGGCGTCGCCGCCGACGCCGACCGCACCCGTCGTCAGGCCGTCCGGCTGCTCTCGGTCGCCCAGGACGTCGACCGGCTGTACGACCAGCCGATCCTGCGGGTCGGTTGGGCGCCCGAGGACGCACTGGCCTTCTCGCTGCGGGTCGGCGGCCGGGGCGGCCCCGACTGCGCCGATCTCGACATCGGGGTGGCCCGGGGGAACACGGTCCTCGTCGAGCACGGCCGGAGCATCGACTGGTGCCACCGGCCGCCCGAGACGATCGACGTCCCCGTCGTCCCGCCGGCCGAACCCGGCTGCCCGCCGCCGGAGCGCTGGGGCTGCCCCGACGAGGACCGGGCCGCCACCCGGCCGCCGTACCCACCGCTGCCGGTCCGTTTCGCGCCCGCGCTGCGACAGACCCCGGTGACCAGGACGGCGCCGTTCCCCCCACCGGCCGCCGTCGCGACCGCGCAGGCCCGGCTCCTGCTCGGCCTGCCGGACCGGGCCCGGCACCGGCTCACCGAGATCTGGCACCGGCTCACCCCGGAGCACGGGCAGCTCCCGCCCGCCGACCGCGCCTACCTGGTCACCCTCTTCGGCGAGAGCGCCCTGCGCCGGGCCGGGCTCGACCACCGGCCCGGACCCGCGCTGCGGACGCTGCTCGGGCGCTTCGACGACCTCCTCGCGGCGAAGCTCGCCCGATGGGCCGAGCTGCTGCGCCGGGCGCGGGCCGGTACCGTGCTGCGCTTCGACGCGGAGGGCTGGGAGCTCGGCCAGAGCTGGGGCGAGGAGGAGCGCGAGGGGCTGCGCGAGAGCGCCCCGGCCCTGCGGGGGCCGGCGGCCGCCGCGCTCACCCGGGACCCGCGCCACGCGCTGCCCGCCGTCCGGCTCACCGACCAGGACGGCCACGACTGGCGGCCCCGCCGGGACCTGCTCGACAGCGGCCCCGCCGACCGCGACCTCGTCGGCGAGAGCGACGACGACGGGGTGCTGCGGCTGCGCTTCGGTGACGGCCGGAACGGCGCCGCGTTCCCGCTCGCGGACGGTCCGGGCCGGCAGTGCGCCGTGCGCTACCGGGTGGGCAACGGCACGGCGGGCAACGTCGGCGCCGAGGTGATCAGCCGGATCGTGTTCCGCTCGACCCGGCAGGACGGCATCCGCGTGGTGCGCAACCCGCTGCCCGCCGGCGGCGGGGTCGATCCGGAGCCCGTCGAGGACGTCCGCCGGCTCGCCCCGGTGGAGCCGGCCGGTCGGCTGCTGCGGGCGGTCACCGCGCAGGACTACGCGACCCTGGCGGCCCGCACCCCCGGGGTCCGGCGGGCGGCCGCTGCGCTGCGCTGGACCGGGAGCTGGTACGAGGCCCGGGTGGCGGTCGAGGCCTTCGGCACCGCGACCGCCCCCGACCACCTGCTGGACGCCGTCCGGGACGCGCTGTTCCGCTACCGCCGCGTCGGGCACGACCTCGCCGTGTCCGCGGCCACCCTGGTGCCGCTCGACCTCGCCCTGCGCGTCCGGGTCGACCCCGGGGCGGTGGCCGGTCAGGTGGGAGCCGCCCTCCGTACGGTCTTCGCCGCGCTGTTCGCGCCGGACGCGATGGACTTCGGCGAACCGGTACGGGCCAGTCGGCTGGTGGCCGCGGCGGTGGCGGTGCCCGGTGTCCGGTACGCCGAAGTCACCCGACTGGCCCGCCTGTTCGCCGGCCCCGCCGATCCCGGGGACGCCCTGGCCACCGGTCTCCTGCCGATCGGCCCGTTCGAGGCCGCCCGGCTTGACGACGACCCGTCCCGGCCGGAGAACGGCCGGCTCGCACTCGACCTGGAGGGTGGCCGATGAGCTGCCGATGCGGCTGCCGCGCGGGGGCCGGGGCCCTCACCCCGGTGCCGGTGTCCAACCCGCCGGGCCTGCCGGCCCTGTCCTACCGGGCCGGCACCTGGCCGACCTTCCGCGCGTCGATGCTCGCCCGGCTGTCGAGCCGCCGCGCCCTCGACCCGCTCACCACCCGCGACCCGGACGACCCGGCCGTCGCCCTGCTCGACTGCTGGGCGACCGTCGGCGACGTGCTGACCTTCTACCAGGAGCGGATCGCCAACGAGGGCTACCTGCGGACCGCCACCGAGCCGGAGTCGATCAGCCTGCTCGGCCGGCTCGCCGGACACCGGACGAGGCCACCGCTGGCAGCGAGCACCCACCTCGCCTACACGCTCGACCCCGGTGCCCGCGGGCTCGTCCCGGCCGGGTCGGCGGTGCGCGGCAGAGCCGAGAACGGCGGCCTGCCGCAGACCTTCGAGACCGACGAGGACCTGGTGGTCCGCGAGGAGTGGAACACCCTCGCCGTCCGGCTGACCGACCCGCCGGACCTCACCGCCGCCGAGGTCGACAGCACGCTGGTGGAGTTCGCCGTCGACGGCGTCTCGGCCAACCTCCGCGAGGGCGACCGGTTGCTCTTCGAGTTCGCCCCCGCCGGCCTGCGGCCGGACGTGCGTGCGAGGACCGTCGCCGGCTCCACCGCGGACTTCGTCGCCGGCCGGACCGCTGTGACGCTGGTGTCGTCCGCCACCCCGCTCGATGCCTTCGCCGGTGCGGTCACCCGCCTCACCACCGCGCTCGACCGGGCGGCCGGCGCCCCGGTCGCCTCGCTGGACCCGGCCGCGGCCCGGATCGTCGGCGACGTCCTGGAACCCCTGGCGGCGCTGCTCACCCCCACGACGACCCCGGCGGAGGCGCTGGGCCGGGCGGCCCGGTACCTCCGCCGGCTGGCCGAGGCGGCGGCTCCGGCGGCCCTGGGCGCGAGCTGCGCGCTGGCCGACTGGCTGGGCACCGAGCTGCGGGCCGTGGCGGACGCCGGCGGGGCGCTGACCGGGCTGGCCGCGCGGATCGCGCGCCGCAGCCCCCCGGAGATGGCCGAGCTGCGTGCCCTGGCCCGGTCACTGGTCTGTGGCCACGACCTTCCCCGAGGGCGTGGTCACGACCACGGCGAAGGTGACGACGAGCCGCCGGGAACGGGGTGCGAGGAGTGCCCGGACCCGTACCCGGCGACCGCCCTGGTCGCGCTCACGCCCGTCCTCCCGGCCCTGCGCCGGGCCCCGTCCCGCCCGGCGCGCGGCGCGCGCTCCCTCGGCACCCCGGCCCGCGAGGTGTTCCGGCCGGACGCGGACGTGCACCCCAGGCTGCTCGCCGCCGCCGACCCCCGGCTCGCTCCGGTGTACGACGCGTGGCGGAGCGAACAGATCACCGAGCCACCGGCGACGGCCGCCCTGAGCGTCCTGCGGGTCCGGGCGACCATCGCGCGGGTCGAGCCGGCGCCCCCGTCACGGGGCGCCGAGGTCCCGGCCGACCGGGGGGTGACCAGGATCCTGCTCGACGCCGTCCACGACGCGATCCAGCCGGGCCGGCCGGTGCTCGTCGGGACGGGCGACGGCGACGGCTCGACGGTGCTCCGCCCGGACCGGGTCACGCAGGCCCGGCTGGACGTCACCGACCCGAACGACGCCGGCCGCAGGATCGCCGAGATCACCGTCACGGCGCTGGAGTTCGACACCGCGCTCCCGCGTGACCGGGGGCCGCTCACCCCCGGCACCCCGCTGTGGGCCCGGGGGGAGCCGCTCACCCCGGTCGGCGCCCCCGTCCCCGACGATGTCGGGCAGGCGTCGATCGACCTGGCGCGGTGCTACGACGGCCTCCGGGCCGGCCGGTGGATCGTGGTGACGGGCGAACGGACCGACGTGCCGTACACCAGCGGCGTCCAGGGCACGGAACTCGCCCTGGTCGCGGGCGTCGCCCACCGTCTGGACCGCACCGTCGACGGCCGGCCGGTGCTCGAACCCGGGCAGGGTCCGCTGACCCGGCTGCTGCTGGCCGACGAGCTCGCCCACACCTACAAGCGCTCCACGGTGCGGATCTACGGGAACGTCGTGGCGGCCACCCAGGGCGAGACCCGGGACGACATCCTCGGCAGCGGTGACGCCGGTCGGCCGGGCCAGGCGTTCCGGCTGCACCTGGTCACCGACCGGACCCCGCTGACCTGGACCGCGGCCGACAACCCGCTCGGCGCGAGCAGCACCCTGACCACCCGGGTCAACGGCGTGGCCTGGCAGGAGAGCGCCGCGCTCGCGCTCGCCGGGCCGACCGACCACCGCTACGAACTGCGCCCGGACCCCGGCGACGGCGGCCCGGGCGCCCAGGGTGGCCCGGCCGGCGGCGCGTCGGTCGTCTTCGGCGACGGGGTGCACGGCGCCCGGCTGCCGTCCGGGAGCCAGAACGTCACCGCGACGTACCGCACCGGCGCCGGCACGGCCGGCAATGTCGCGGCGGGCGGTATCGACCAGCTCGCGGCCCGCCCGCTCGGGGTCAGCGGCGTGACCAACCCGCTGCCCGCCACCGGCGGCGCGGACGCCGACGGACCGGCCGACGCGCGCGCCGTCATCCCGCTGCGACTGCGCGCGCTCGACCGGCTGGTCTCCGTCCAGGACTACGAGGACTTCACCCGGGCCCGGGCCGGCATCGGCAAGGCGAGCGCGGTGCGGCTCTTCGACGGGACCCGCGAGGTCGTCCACGTGACCGTGGCAGCGGTCGGCGACGCACCGCTCGACCCGCTCTCCGACACGTTCGTCGCGCTCGAACGCGCCCTGGTGGACTTCGGCGACGCCGGTCTGCCGGTCCGGGTCGCGGCCCGGGAGTCGCGGCTGATCGTGCTCGACGCCGGGGTCAGGGTGCTGCCGGACCACTCCTGGGAGCTCGTCGAACCGGCGGTCCGGAGCGCCCTCGCCACCGCGTTCGGCTTCGCCGCGCGGACCCTCGGCCGGCCCGTGCACCTCAGCGAGGTCGTCGCGGCGGTGCAGGGCGTCGAGGGGGTGGACCACGTCGACGTGGACGTCTTCGACAGCGTCCGGTCCGATGTGACGCCGATCCAGCTCGCCGGGCTGGCCGGTGGGCTGACGGCCGCGAAGCCGTGCGTCCCCTCGCTCCCGGCCCACTTCGAACAGCTCGACCACCGGGTCCTGCCCGGCGACACCCTCACCCGGGTCGCCCAGCGGTACGGCCTGCGCCTCGACGAGCTCGCGGCGCTGAACCCGCTGACGGTCACCCCGGACCTGGAGCCCGGACACCTCCTCACCGTCCACCGGGGGGTCCGCCCCGCGCAGCTCGCGGTGCTCCCGCCCGAGGTCCCGGAAGCGCTGACACTGCGGAGGATCGGATGACCACCGACCGGATGTACGACCTGCTGCCCGCCGTGGTCCGGCGCCGGGACGCGGAGCAGGGCGGACCGCTGCGCGCCCTGCTCGGTGTGGTGCAGGAGCAGGCGGACGTCATCGAGGCGGACATCGAACAGCTCTACGAGGACTGGTTCATCGAGACCTGCCGGAGCTGGGTCGGGCCCTACCTCGGCGATCTGGTCGGCTACCGCGTCCTGCCCGGCTCCGCCGAGGCCCTGTCCGGCTCCACCGAGGCGGCCCGGCTGCTCCTGACCGCGATCGCCGGGCGCCGGGACGTCGCGCACACCGTGGCCAACCGGCGCCGCAAGGGCACGCTCGCGCTGCTGGAGGAGCTGGCCCAGGACGTCGCGGGGTGGCCCGCCCGCGCGGTGGAGTTCCGCACGCTGCTCGGTGTCACCCAGGCGGTGCGGCTCTACGGCCGCGACCCGCGCGCCGACCGGCGCCGCCTCACCCGGGGCCGCACCGCGGACCTGCGGGCCGTGGACGCCCTCGACCGGGTCGACGGCCCGTTCGACAGCCTCGCCCACACCGTCGACGTCCGGCGCGTCGACTCGGCACGCGGGCGGGGGCGGTCCGGCATCCCGGCGGTCGGCCTGTTCCTGTGGCGGCTGCGGGCCCACTCCGTCACCCGTGGGCCGGCCCACTGCGACGACCGTGCCCGCGGGCACTTCACCTTCAGCGTGCTCGGCAACAGCGCGCCACTGATCACCCGGCCGGTCGCCGAGCCGTCGCCGGCGCACCTCGCGGAGGAGGGCAACGTCCCCGCGTTCATCCGCCGTCAGGCCTTCGCGGAACGGACCGCGCAGTTCTACGGACCGGGCAAGAGCCTGTGCGTCTACGTCGGCGACGACCCGGTGCCGCTGAACCGCGTGGTGGCGGCGGACCTGACCGGCTGGCGCCACCACCCGGCGGACGACCGGGTCGCGATCGACCCGGTGCTCGGCCGGATCGCCTTCCCCGCCCGGCACGCGCCGGCCGAGGGCGTCTGGGTGGACTACCACTACGGCTCCGCCGCGGACCTCGGCGGCGGCGAGTACGTCCGTCCGCCGGCGCCGCGCCGTCCGCCGGCCTTCTACACCGTCGGCCGGGCGGCCGGGAACGGCTTCACCGGGATCGGCGAGGCCCTGCGGCAGTGGCGGGCGGACAAGCTCGCCGACCCCGGCAAGCGCGAGGCCGTCATCGAGATCACCGACGCCGGTGACTACCACGAGTCGCTCACCGTCGAGCTGGAGCACGGGGACCGGCTGACCCTGCGGGCCGCCCGGGGGACCCGGCCGGTGCTGCGGGTCCTCGACCGGAACAGCAACCGCCCGGACGCCCTGGAGGTCGTCGGCCCGCTCCCCGGTGGGTCCGACCCCGCCGACCCGGCGGCCGCTCCGGTCGGCCGGCCGCCCAGGATCGTCCTCGACGGGCTGCTGGTCACCGGCCGGGGCCTGCGGATCCGCGGCGGCGTCGGCCAGGTGGTGGTGCGGCACAGCACCCTGGTGCCCGGCTGGTCGCTCGACCAGGAGTGCGGGCCCGAGCACGCGGAGGAGGCGAGCATCGAGCTCGTCGACACGCCCGCCTGCCTGCAGGTCGACCACAGCGTCATCGGCTCGATCCTGGTCGACGCCGACGAGGCGTCCACCGAACCGAACGCCGTCTGGCTGTCCGACACCGTGCTGGACGCCGTCGGGCGGCACGCGGCCGCGCTGTCCGCGCCGGAGGGACGCCCGGCGCACGCCGTGCTCCACGCCCGCCGCACGACGATCCTCGGCACGGTGCGGACCGAGGCGGTCGGCCTGGTGGAGAACTCCGTCCTGACCGGGTGCCTGCGGGTGGAGCGCCGGCAGACCGGCTGCGTGCGGTTCTGCTGGCTCGGGCCCGGGTCGCGCACGCCCCGCCGGTTCCACTGCCTGCCCGCCGACCCGCCGGCCGGTGAACCGCAGCGGGTGGTCCCGAGGTTCACCACCACCCGGTACGGCATGCCGGGGTACGCGCAGCTCGCGGGGGACTGCCCGGAGGAGATCCGGCGCGGCGCGGACGACGGGTCGGAGCTCGGGGTCTTCCACGACCTCTTCCAGCCCCAGCGCGAGGACAACCTGCGGATCCGGCTCGCGGAGTACGTCCCGGCCGGCTGTGACGCCGGCATCGTCCTGGTGACCTGACCTGACCTGACCTGACCTGACCTGACCTGACCTGACCCGACTCGACCCGCCCGAGCCGGGTCCGGGTCCGACCCGATCCGGGGCCCGGGCGGGAGCCGAACCCGTGCCCCGACCCGTGACCGACCAGAGCCCAGCGCACACCGGAGGACACCATGCAGGGCGACTTCTCGCGGACCACGTTCGACCCGCGCAAGCACTACTCGGCCGTCCTCGCCCAGCAGGGCCGGGTGCAGCTCGACGCCGACTTCAACGAGCAGGGCGCCCTGCTGCTGCACCAGCTGCGCACCATGGTCGCCGACGTCCTCGGGCCCGCCGTGGCGCCGGCCGCCGGTGGCGGCTTCGCGATCGGGACCGTCGACGGCAGGAAGCCGCAGGAGGACCTGACGATCTCCGCCGGGCGGATGTACGTCGACGGCATCCTCGTCGAGAACGACCTGGAGGCGACCTACTGGACCCAGCCGGACCTGCGGCCGCGCATCGGCCACAGCGCCGACGAACTGCCGCAGGACGAGCCGTTCGTGCTCTATCTGCGGGTCTGGGAACGCCTGATCACGGCGGTGCAGGATCCGGCGGTCCGCGAGGTCGCCCTCGGCATCCCCGGCCCGGACACGGCGGCCCGGGTGAAGACCGTCTGGCAGGTGGCCGCCGTCGCGGTGACGGCGCGGACCACCGAGGAGGCGCTGCGGGAGTTCCCCGCCCGGCTGGCCGCGTTCCGGCCCACCGGGCGGATGCGGGCGCGGGCCAAGCAGCCGCCCGCCGCCGACGACTGCCGGTACCACCTGCCGGTGGACAGCCGGTTCCGGGGCCCGGAGAACCAGCTGTACCGGATCGAGGTGCACACCGGCGGCCCGGCCTGGTCCACGGGCTCCACCGGCTGCCCGACCGACACCGGTACGGCCGACACGGGTACGGTCGCCGCCGACACCGCCGCGACCCGTCGCGGGGCCACCTTCAAGTGGTCCCGGGAGAACGCCTCGGTGGTGTTCCCGGTGGTCTCGCTCTCCGGTGCGACGGTCCGGGTCAGCACGCTCGGCCGGGACGGCAAGCTCGGACTGGAGGTCGGCGACCGGGTGGAGCTCGTCGACGACACGATCGCCGGCCGGGTGGCCGACGACCTGGTGCTGACGGACCCGCCCAGGCCGGCCCCCCGGCTGCGCCGGGTGCTCGCGGTCGACGCCGTGGACCTGCTGGTCACCCTCGACGAGCAGGACGGCGACGAGGGCTGCGGGCTCGGCGCGCACCCGTTCCTGCGTCGCTGGGACCACCGGCCGGCCCCCGGCACCGCGTCGGCCGGTACGCTGGCGGCGGTTCCCGCCGACGGCGCGCTGCCCCTGGTGGAGGGCGGCTGGCTGGACCTGGAGGACGGCGTCCAGGTGCGGTTCGAGCCCGAAGGAGAGGCGCGGCCCGGTACCTACCGGCGCGGTGACCACTGGCTCGTCCCGGCCCGCACCGCCGTCGGCGACGTCTTGTGGCCGCAGCGCGCGGACGGCCCGGCGCCCGTCGAGCCCGCCGGCGTTCGGTACCACTACGCGCCGCTCGCCCACGTCGTGGGCCAGACCGTCGATCCGTCACCGCGCAGGACCTTCCCCCCGCTCGCCGGGTGACGGCCCGCCCGCTCCGGAAGCCGGCTCGACGGCCGCGTCCAGCAGCCGTCGCATCCGGGGGGACGGCCCCACCCCCAGCTCCCGGTGCAGCAGCATCCGGTACGCGTGGTACGTGTAGACGGCCTCGCTGTAGTTGCCCTCGGCGAGGTGGATCTCCAGCAGCAGCCGGTGCGGGCTCTCCCGCAACGGCTCGGCCCGCAGCGCGACGAGGACGGCCTCCAACGCCTCCGCGAAACGGCCGGCCCGCAGCTCCCGGACCGCCGACTCCTCCCAGGTGTGCAGGCAGATCTGGCGCAGTCGTTCCCGTTCGACCAGGACCCAGTCGTCGTACCAGCCGGGCAGCAGCTCGCGCAGTGCGCCGCCGCGCGGGTGGCGCCCGGACCCGTCCTCGGCCAGCAGCTCGTCGACGTCCACGCGCACCGAGGGGTGCAGCCGCAGCGTCTCGCCGTGCGCGGCGAGCAGCGGCACGCCCAGCCGGTGCAGCCGCCACAGCGCCGTGCGCAGCCGGCCGAACGCCTTGGACTCGTCGGAGTCCGGCCACAGCGTGCCCGCCACCAGCGCCCGGGTGGCCCGCCCCCGCAGGGCGACGAACGCGAGCAGCCGCTGCAGGGTCTTCGACACGTGGACCGATCGCGGGCCGCAGTCCAGCGCGAACCCGTCGAGCAGCGTCAGACGGGCCGGCTCACCCCCGGCCGCTCTCCCGTCGGGACCTCGGCGGCCGCCGACCCGGCCATTCGACTCGCGCACCTCGGGTGCGGGCAACGGACGCACGGACACACGGCCCTCCCTTCGCCCGGGGGCCCGCCCGGCGCCGCCCCGCGCGCCGTCGGCCACCCGCTGATCCGGCATCAGGCTAGGGCGTCGGGCCCGCGCGGGTGGCCGCTCGGGGGCAATGTCACTCCATGGTGTACAGAGCGAAATCGTGGGTGGACCGGCGCCCCGGTCCGGTGGACCACCGAGGGCGCGAGGCCGGGGGCCACCGGGGCCCCGGGCCGGGGAACACCGACGGCCCGGGGCGCGGGAACTCCGCACCCCGGGCCGTCGGCCACCGGATCAGGCGTAGATCGAGAACGACACCTCGGCCTGGCCCGCGTAGGCGTTGCTCAGGGTGAACAGCCCGGTGGTCGGACGGAACACGCCGAAGGTCGTCCGGCCCTTGCCCAGCCAGTCGCCGACCACGGGGAGGTCGCCCTTGACGCCGTAGGTGGCGGTCGAGACGCTGCCGTCGTCGTGACGCAGGATGAACAGGTTCGGGTCGCCCGCGTTGCGGCCGGGGCGGAACAGCCCGAACTGGGCGTGCCGCACGCCGTCCCAGTCGCCGACCACCGGGATGTCGCCGGCGTCGCCGAACCGCATCGCGGTCACCGAGCCGTCGTCGTGCCGGACCGCCAGGGTGCTGCTGCTCGGGCGGTAGATGGCCAGCTGGTCGTGCCCGTTGTGGTCCCAGTCGCCGACCGCGGGGAGGTCGCCCGGCTCGCCGAACTGCACCGCGGAGACGGTGCCGTTGGCGTGCTGCAGGGCGAAGGTGCCGGTGCTCGGGCGGTAGATGCCCAGCCGGCACTGGCAGGCGTTGTCCCACGCGCCGACCACCGGGAGGTCGCCCGGGTCACCGAACTGGTGGACCGTGCCGGGCTTGGCCGACGACTTCTGGGTGGACACCGCCCAGCGACCCTTGTCGAACAGGCCGAGGTGGCTGCTGGGCCCGGCGAAGTACCCCGTGAACGGCAGGCCGGTCTGGGGGCCGGTGACGTAGCGCTGCACCGACTTGCTCGCGGTGCGGCCGTGGTCGTCGGTCACGGTCTCGGTCACGGTGTAGGTGCCGGCGACGCCGTAATCGTGGGTCAGACCGTTCGGCGGGGCCGAGCCGTTGGTCACCACCGGGGCGGTGCCGTCACCGAAGTCGACCTGGTAACGGGTCACCGGCCAGGGGCTGCTGGTCTGGTCCGTGACCTTGATCCGGGCGACGTTGGGGTCGTCCTGGGCGACGAGGGGGTTCACCAGGAGGGCACCGGTCGCCGCGATGTTCACCGTGGCGGTCGAGGTGCGGGTGAGACCGGTCTCGCTGGTCGCGGTGAGCGTCACCGTGTACAGGCCGGGCGCCGGGTAGTCGTGGTCGAAGGAGGCGGTCCCGAGCGGGGCCCGTACCGGGTAGCCGCCGTCGCCGAAGTCCAGCATGGCGCCGGCCGGTGCCCAGCCCCCCGTGTAGGAGTAGCTGATCCGGGCCTTCAGCGGCTGCCCGGCCGTCGGGTAGGGCGCCGTCCAGACCGAGACGGCCATGGTCTCCTGGAGCTCGACCGCGCCGCGGTCGACGTAGCCGTTCCCGGTACCGGTGTTGGCGATCTTCGGGTGGTCGACGCGCGGGCGGCCGTAGGCGTCGGTGTCCAGCATGCCGGGGGCCGACGCGTCGGCCGAGTCCGTCACGCCGTGGGCGGCGGGCGGGGTCAGGTTCGGGACGGCCGACGATGTCGCCACAGCGCTGTCGGTGCCCAGCTTCGGGTCGAAGCCGTAGTCGTGCGCGCCCTGGCCGGTGGCCTTGAACTCGTACGAGTTGGTGTAGGTCGTCCCGCCCCACGAGTAGCCGGACCCGCCGATGGCGGGCACGACGTTGTTGTAGTCCGCCTTGGTGCCGGCGGTCGAACCGGCCGAGACGGTCAGGGGGGCGAACGGCGACTGGAAGCCCCCGGCGCAGGAGAAGACCGGGAGCTTGGAGATGATGTTGTTCTCGACCGTCGCGCCCGAGGAGTTCCCGGCCAGCGACAGGTCGCTCCCGCAGTTCTTCGCGAAGGTGTTGGAGACCACCACGGTGCCCGGGGCGTCGGTGACCAGCACGCCCTCGGCGGGATTGCCGCTCACCTCGTTGGTGGTGACGACGGCGCCGGTGACGCCGCGGTCGACGGCCACACCGGCCGTGCCCACGCCGGTGATGATGCTGCGGCTCACCGTGACCGCCGCGCTGCTCCCGGTGATCCGGATGCCCGGGGTCGCGTCGGGGTACGCCCGGACGCCGTTGTAGACGGGGTTGCCGGCGGTCACGTCGATGCGGTCGAGAACGATCCGCTCGGAGTCCTGGACCAGCACGCCCTCCTGCGGGCCGCCGACCTGCAGTCCCGTCACCGTGACGTCGTGCACGCCCACGAGGACGAGGCCGTGCGGGGCGGGCTGCGCGCCCGCGCTCCAGGACCTGACACCCACGGGGATGGTCGCGGAGTTGTAGACCAGCTCACCGTTGAAGGTGATCGGCCGGCCGGCGAGCCCGGACCGGGTGATCGTGACCTGCTCCGGGTAGCCGCGGCCCGGTGCGATCTGGACGGTCTGCCCCGGCTGCGCCGCGTCGGCGGCGGCCTGGATGGTGCAGTACGGCTGCGCGGCCGTACCCGTGCCGGTGTTCGAGCAATTGGCACCGGCGGCGCTGTTGACGTAGAGCACACCGGAGTCGGCGTGGGCGGTCGTCGGCAGTACGGCGCCGGTGACCGCGGTACTCGCGACGGCGGCGGCCAGGCCGACGCGGCGTCGGATGGACACAGTTGGTCTCCTCGGGAGAGTGATGGCTCGTCTCGCGTCGGTGCCGATGGAAAGTGTGATCGATTCGTGCCGACGGCGAGCGATCATTATCCAGAGAGGCCGACCGCCGCCCCGCACCGGGGTCCCTGGCGCCGGGTCACCCCGGCTGCCCTCCCGTCCGCCGGCCGGACCGGACGCGCCGCAGGTCACAGCATGTCCGGCGGCGGCGTGCCGGGCTCTTCCGCCAGGCCTCCGACAGGCCCGCGGGCGCGGCTCCGGTGCCGCCGCCGTCCTCGGTGCGGGGCCCTTCCGGGAAAAGGGCAGGTGCCCTCCCGGAAAAGGAGGGGCAAAGATCCGGCGGCCCGGGTGGCGCCGGACCGCCGCGGCGGAGTGCCCGGCGATGTCACCGACGGCCGGGGACTCGGCCCCTGGACGGGGTCGGATCCGCCGGCGACACCACCGGGTCGGGACGGTCAGCCGTTGGCGAGGGCCTGGAGGCGGTCGTAGGCGCCGTTGAAGAGGTTCTGGTCACCGGGGAAGGTGCCGGAGTCGGCGTACTGCCAGAAGGTCTGGTAGCTCCAGCCGTTCGGGAGGGTGCCGGCGGCACTGGAGTAGCGAGCCACCCAGAGCGGGTTGGTGGTGCCGAAGCCGCCGTTGTCGCCGGTGCACTGGGACCACCAGTCGGTGGTGGTGTAGATCGTCGGGTAGCGGCCGGTGCGGGAGTGGACGGTGTCGCTGAACGAACGGATCCAGCTGACCATGGCGCTCTGGCCGAGTCCGTAGCAGGTGGCGCCGTAGGGGTTGTACTCGATGTCGAGGGCGGGCGGCAGCGTCCTGCCGTCGCGGGACCAGCCGCCGCCGTGGTTCACGAACCAGGTGGCCTGGGCCGAGCCGGAGGAGCGGTCCGGCAGGGCGAAGTGGTACGCGCCGCGGATCAGGCCGGCGTTGTAGGAGCCGTTGTACTGCTGGGTGAAGTAGGGGTTCGTGTAGGTGGTGCCCTCGGTGGCCTTGACGTAGCCGAAGCGGGCGCCGTTCGCCTTCACCGAGGCCCAGTTGACGGTGCCCTGGTAGCTGGAGACGTCGAGCCCGGGGGTCTGGGTGGCGGCCAGGGCGAAGACGCCCGAGACGCTCTCTCTTCCCTCGTGGGCGGCGACGGTGGAGCCGGCGAAGTCACGCTCGGGGTGGATGGCCGGCAGACCCCGGTCGGCCTGCCCGACGGTCCCGGCCTGCTCGTCGGACGCCTGTGCGCCGGAGGGCTGCTCATCGGTGGCCTGTGCGCCGGTGGCCGGCGCGGGCGCCGGATCCGCCGCGTACGCCGGTGCTGTCACGCCGGTGACGAGCGCGACCGCTGCGGCGAGTGCGGCGAGGACGGGCAGTCGGCGGGATGTCGAGGGTGCGGCGGTACCGGTGGGGATGGCGGAGCGGGAAGTGCTGAGCATGAACACTCCTCTGGTCCGGTGATGGCCCATGGGGCCCTTGGTGCCCGGGAGTTGACTCGGACGGGGAGCAGAGTAGCCATGTCCTCGCCAGGGTCGCCAGGTGTCCCGGACACCCTGTGCGGGCACCGCCCAGGTGGGGGCGGCACCGTCGGACGGAGCGCCCGCGCCCCGCCCCGGACGTGCGCCGGGCCGGGCCGTCCGCCAGGCTGGCAGAGTGGGTTCGCGCGCCGCGGGGCCGTGGACCGGCGGGGACGACGGCGGGTCCGACGACGGCGCGACGGGAGGCCGGGGCATGAGCGACGCGATCGTGGTCGGCTCCGGACCCAACGGCCTCGCCGCCGCCGTCACACTGGCCGAGCACGGGCTCGCCGTCACCGTCCTGGAGGCCGCGACGGAGATCGGCGGCGGCGCCAGGAGCGGCGAGGCCACCCTCCCCGGCCTGCTGCACGACCACTGCTCCGCCGTGCACCCCTTCGGCGTGGCCTCGCCGTTCCTGCGCTCCGCCGACCTCGCCCGTCACGGTCTGCGCTGGCGGCTGCCCGAGATCGACCTGGCCCACCCCCTGGACGGCGGCGACGCGGCCACCGCCGTCCGGTCCGCCCGGGCCACCGCCCGCACCCTGGAGCAGGACGGGGCGGCGTGGCTGCGCCTCTTCGGCGCCCTGGCCGACGGCTTCGACGAACTGGCCGAGGACGTCATGCGCCCGCTGCCCCGGGTGCCCGCCCACCCGGTGCGGCTCGCCCGGTTCGGCGCCCGGGCCCTGTGGCCGGCGACCGCGCTCGCCCGCCGCTGGCGCACCGTACGGGCCCGCGCCCTGTTCGCCGGGGCGGCGGCACACAGCTTCCAGCCCCTGGACCGGCCGCTGACCGCCGCCGCCGGCCTCCTGCTGATCGCCGCCGCGCACCACGGCGGCTGGCCGGTCGCCGAGGGCGGCTCGGGAGCGATCACGGCGGCCCTGGCCGGACGGCTGCGCGAGCTGGGCGGTCGCGTCGAGACCGGGGTGCGGGTGGTCTCGCTGGCCGAGCTGCGCCCGTGCCCGCTGGTCCTGCTCGACGTGGCGCCCGCCGCGGCCGCGGCGATCTGCGGTGCGGCGCTGCCGCCGCCCGTCCGGCGCGCGTACCTGCGGTACCGGCACGGGCCGGCGGCCTTCAAAGCGGACTTCGCCGTGGCGGGCGGCGTCCCGTGGCGCGACCCGGACTGCCGTCGGGCCGGCACCGTCCACGTCGGCGGCACCCTGGAGGAGGTGGCCTTCGCCGAACGGGAGGTGGCCCGTGGGCGGATGCCGGCGCGCCCCTTCCTGGTGGTGGCCCAGCAGTACCTCGCCGACCCCGGCCGGTCGGCCGGCGACATCCACCCGGTCCACGCCTACGCGCATGTGCCGCACGGCTACCCCGGCGACGCCCGGGAGGCGCTCGTCGCCGGGATCGAGCGGTTCGCGCCGGGCTTCCGGGACCGGATCGTCGCCTCCGTCGTCACGACACCCCGGGAGCTGGAGCGCCGCGACGCCAACTACGTCGGCGGGGACATCTGCACCGGCGCCAACGGCCCGGTCCGGACGGTGCTGCGCCCGAGGGTCACGCCGCACCCGTACGACACGGGCGTTCCCGGCGTCTTCCTCTGCTCGGCGGCGACGCCGCCCGGTGCCGGGGTGCACGGCATGTGCGGTGCCAACGCGGCCCGTGCCGCGCTGCGCCGCGGGCCCGGGTGAAGCGTCGGCGCCGGCGCGTCACCGGGACGTCGCCGGGACGTCGCCGGGGCGGCCGTCGGGGCGGCCGTCGGGGCGGCCGTGGTGGCGGCCGTGGTGGCGGCCGTGGTGGCAGCCCTGGTGGCGACCGTCGGGGTGGTCGTCGGGGTGGTCGTCGTCACGGAGGGTGGCCGGCGGCGCTGTGGCACGATGCGAGGAGTCGGCAGACGAACGGATGCCGTTCCCGAGCGAGAAGAGGACTACCGTGCCCGCGACCACCCCGGACACCGCCCGGCCCGAGACGGAGGCCCTCGTCTTCCGGACCGCGACCGTGGCCGACGTGCCCGCACTGCTCGCCCTCGTCGAGTCCGCCTACCGCGGCGACGCCAGCCGGGCGGGCTGGACCACCGAGGCCGACCTGCTGGACGGCCAGCGCACCGATGTCGAGGGCGTCACCGCCGCCGTCACCCATCCCGAGGGCGTGGTCCTGCTCGTCGAGCGGGACGGCGAGCTGGTCGCCTGCTGCCAGCTCGAACGCCGGGGCCGGACCGCCTACTTCGGCATGTTCTCGGTGAGTCCCGGCCGGCAGGGCGGTGGCGTCGGGCGGGCCGTGCTGGCGGAGGCCGCGCGGATCGCGGGGGAGGAGTGGGGCGCCGCCGAGCTGGAGATGACGGTGATCGAGCAGCGTGCCGACCTGATCGCCTGGTACGAGCGCCGGGGCTTCCGCCGCACCGGAATCCACTCGCCGTTCCCCTACGGCGACGAGCGCTTCGGGGTGCCGCGTCGGCCCGACCTGCGGTTCGAGAAGCTGGTGAAGGACCTTACCGAACAGTAATAGTGACGATTGATCAGGACGGTGACGCAATGTCAAAGTCCTGACCTGCGGCGATGTGGAGATGTCATACCTCGTTCATGATTGGTCTAGGCCAATGTGAGAGGCTGACGGACGAACGGCAACGTTCCGTCCGAGCCCAGGGGGGCCATCTCCGCATGCCCGTACTCCATGGCACCGCCATGCCCGCATCCGATGCCGACCCGCGCCACGCCGTCGCGGACGACTCGCTGCGCCTGCCCAGCCCGCCCGACGATCAGGAGCTCTACTGGTACTTCGGCCCGCAGCGCCGCTGGGTGCTGCTCTGCGCCACCCTCTCCTACACCGGCGCCACCGTCACGCTCGGCCTCTTCGCGCTCAGCCGGCCGCTGCTCTGGCCCTTCCTGGTGCTGACCGTCCTCAACGCCGTCACCTGGCTGCTGTCGCTCGCCGACGGCCAGCGCGCCCGCCGCTTCACCCGTGACTCGCACGACCTGCTGCTGCGCGCCTGGCAGCCGGCCCGGTACCCCGGCGTCGACGTGCTGCTGCCGACCGCCGGCGAACCGCTGGCCGTCCTGGACAACGCCTACCGCCACACCGCCGCCGTCCGCTGGCCAGGCGCGCTGACCGTCCTGGTCCTGGACGACGCCGCCCGCCCCGAGGTCCGCGAACTCGCCGAGTCCTACGGGTTCCAGTACCGGGCCCGGCCCGACCGGGGCCGGTTCAAGAAGGCCGGCAACCTCAACCACGGCCTGGCCGAGGGCACCGGCGACATCATCGCCGTCCTCGACGCCGACTTCTGCCCGCGCCCGGACTTCCTGCGCCACCTGGTGCCCTACCTCGACACCCCCGAGGTCGGCATCGTGCAGAGCCCCCAGTGCTTCGACACCGACCCGGACATGTCGTGGCTGGAGCGGGCCGCCGGAGCGACCCAGGAGATCTTCTACCGCTGGATCCAGCCCTCCCGGGACGCCCAGGACGGCACCGTCTGCTGCGGCACCAACGCGCTCTACCGACGCGCCGCGCTGGAGCGGGTCGGCGGCTTCGCCGAGATCGACCACAGCGAGGACCTCTACACCGGCCTCTCGCTGGCCCGCGCCGGATGGACCACCCGTTACGTCCCCGCGCTGGTCGCCAAGGGCATGTCGCCCACCGGCCTGCCCGCCTTCATCAGCCAGCAGTACCGCTGGTGCCTCGGCTCGCTCGCCCTGGTCGGTGACCCCGGCTTCCGCAGCGGGCCGCTCAGCCGCTCGGCCCGGCTCTGCTTCTGGAACGGCATCCTCGGCTACCTCACCAGCGCGGTGAACGTCTTCGCCATCCCGCTGCCGGCCCTGATCATGCTGTTCTTCGCACCCGACGAGATCGAGCCCTGGCAGGTCCTGCCGTTCCTGCCGCCGATCTGGGTCGCCCTGGTCCTGCTGCCCGCGATGTCCCGCACCCGCTGGCGCTTCGAGGTCACCCGGGTCCAACTCCTGGGCGGACTCTGCCATGTGGTCGCCATCGCACACGCGCTGCGCCGCCGCAGCGCCGACTGGGTGCCCACCGGTGCCGTCTCCGGCGGCAGCTCGCTGGCCCGCACGGTCGCCCGGATCGGGGTCGGCTGGCTCGGCCTCGTGGTGCTCGCCGGCGCCGCGGGCCTCGCCCGGGCCGTGGCGCTGCACGGCTGGCAGCCGTACTGGGCGCTGATCGGGCTGCTCGGGCTCACCGCCCACACGATGATCCCGCTCATCCGGTCGCTCTGGCCGCTGCTGGGCGGCGGCAAGGGCGGCGAGGTCGCCGCGCCCGTCCGGCGTCCGTCCGACCGGGCCGCTCTCGGCGCAACCGCCGCCGACCGGGCCGCCGCCGATCGGGAGGCCGCCGACCGGGCCGCCGCCGATCTGCGCTTCGGCCGGGCCGAAGCCGTCGCCGTCACCGCGGTCCTGCTGCTCTGCGGTCTGCTGGCCTCCGGCTGGGCCGATCCGCTGCTGTTCTGAGGGCTGTTCGGCCCGCGCCGCTCTCGCCCTGCCAGGTACCTGTTCGGCGCTCCACCCGCTTGTGCTCCACCTCTTCCCGCGCGTCCCTGCCGCGTCTGCACCGCTTCCCTTGCGCGTCGCCCCACCGGCGCGGATCCCGCCGCCCGGCCGCCCCATCGGCCCGGCGGTGCCCGAACCACCGCTGCCAGCACTGCAAGGAGCCCCGCCGTGTCAACGGCCGTACCACCGAGCGCCGAATCGTCGCGCGCCGTACCCGTTCCCGTTCGTCCTCCGGCCGCTGTTCCCGAAGCCGCGACCGTCCCCGCGACCGCCTCCGCGACCGCCTCCGCGACCGTCCCCGCGACCGCCTCCGGGGTGGCCGCCCACCCCGACCGGGCGCTCGACCTCGTACAGCTCGACCCGGCCGGCGCCGCCGTGGTGGCCCAGCCGGCCGAGGAGCCCCGGAAACGGGCGGCGTTCCGCTCCGACATCGAGGGACTGCGCGGCATCGCCGTCCTCGCCGTCCTCGCCTTCCACGCCGCCGTGCCGGCCTTCACCGGCGGCTACGTCGGCGTCGACATCTTCTTCGTCATCTCCGGGTTCCTGATCACCGGCCTGCTGCTGGCCCGCCCGATCAGCCTCCGGGACTTCGCCGCGCGCCGGGCCCGCCGCATCCTGCCCGCCGCCGCCGTCGTCCTGGTCGCCACCGCCCTCGCCGGCGGAGCGCTGCTCGACCCGCTGCGCGGCACCGACCTGGCCCGCGACCTGATCGCGTCCGCCGGTCAGTTCGCCAACTGGCGGTTCGTCGGCCAGCAGACCGACTACCTCGGCGCCGAACGCGACCCGAGCCCGCTGCAGCACTTCTGGTCGCTCGGCGTGGAGAACCAGTTCTACCTGCTCTGGGGCGTCCTGCTGCTCGGCCTCGCCCGCTGGCTGACCGGGCGCCGGCGCACGGTCGCGATCGCCGTCGCGACCGCCGCGATCGGTGGCGTCTCGCTGGTGCTCTGCGTCCGCTGGACGGCCGGTTCCGCGCCGCTCGGCTACTTCTCCACCGGCAGCCGCCTCTGGGAGTTCGCCGCCGGAGCGTGCGCCGCCATGCTGGGATCGGCCCTGGGCCGGTGGCTGCCGCGGGCCGGCGGATCCGGCCGGCCGATCGGCTGGGTCCTGCGCCTGCTCGGCTGGGGCGGCGCGGCGGCGGTCGTGGTCGCGGTCTTCCGGTACGACCGCAACACCCCCTTCCCCGGGAGCGCCGCGCTGCTGCCCGTCCTCGGTACCGCCGCCGTGCTGCTCGCCGGTCCGGCGCACCGCGCGCTCGGCGCGGCCGACGTGGGCCGGCTGCTCGCCGTCCGTCCGCTGCGTGCCGCCGGCCGGCTCTCCTACGCGTGGTACCTCTGGCACTGGCCGGTCCTGACCATCGCCCAGGCCCGCTACGGCGCCCTGCCCTGGACCACGCTGGTCGCGCTCACCGCCGCGAGCGCACTCCCGGCCTGGCTGACCATGCGCCTGGTCGAGCAGCCGCTGCGCTACGGCAGCAGCCCGGCGCCGCGCCGGGGCCTGGCGGTCGGGGCCAGCGCCCTGGTGATCCCGCTGATCGCCGCGCTGACCCTGGGCGGCGGGACCGTCCGGGCGCTCGGTGACACCGCGGGACCGGTGGCCGTCCCGGCCGGCGCCGTCGACGGCCCGGCCCTGCTGGCCCCCGGCAGCCGGGTCCTGAGTCTCACGCCCTCGCTGGCCCGGGCCCGCGAGGACTTCCCGCCGGGCCGCGGCTGCGAGATCGCGCTCGGCGCCGACAGCAGCCCGCGCTGCCTGTTCGGTGCCGAGGACAGCCCCGACCGGATCGTGCTGATCGGCGACTCGCACGCGGGGCAGTGGATCTCGGGTGCCCTGGCCCTGGCCGAACAGCGGCACTGGGCGCTGGAGGTGCTGGTCAAGCCGGGCTGCCCGCTGGCCACCCTGACCGTGCGCAACAACGTCCTCGGCCGGACCTTCGAGGAGTGCGACCGCTGGCGCGAGAACACCCTCACCAGGCTGGCCACCGGTCCCAAGCCGCGTCTGGTCGTGATGGCCGGCCTCAACCGGTACGGCAGCCAGGCGGAGCGCGCCGAGGGGTGGACCCGCACGCTGGACCGCCTCTCGGCCATCGGCGCGCCGCTCGCCTACCTGGGCGACACGCCGATGCCGGGCAAGGACATCCCGACCTGCCTGGCGGCCTCGGACGGTCGCTCCGACGCCTGCTTCTTCCCCCGCGAGACGGCGTTCGAGCCGGACCCGCTGCTCGACACCGGGCTCGCCGACCGCTACCGCGTCCGGGTCCTGGACCTCGGGCCGCTGCTCTGCCCCGGGACCGGGCCGGACTGCCCGGCGGTCCTGGAGGGCGTGGTGCTCTACCGGGACTCCGGGCACATCACCGACACCCTGGCCAGGGTGCTCGCGCCCCGGCTGGACCAGGGGCTGCTGCCGGCGGGGTGAGCCGGCGGGTGAGCACGACGGCGCGGCCGGCCCCGGCCGCGCCGTCGCGCACCCCTGCCCGGCGGGGCCCCTGGACCGCTCAGCCGTAGATGCTGTGGCAGAGCCTGGCCTGCTCCGAGCCGGCCGGCCAGCGCCCGAAGCGCTCGGCCCGGTCGCAGATCGAGCCGTCCCCGCTGCTGGTCGCTCCGCCCGGGGCCGGGTTCGGGGCGGGCGACGGTGCCGGCGGCGCCGCCCCCGGAGCCACCGGGCTGCGGGCCGGCGCCGGCTGGGGCGTCCGGCTCGGCTTCGGCCGGGCACCGGCGGAGCGGGCTGCCGTCGGTGCGCCGTCCGCTCCGGCCCGTTCCGCTCCGACCCGTTCCGCTCCCGGCGCCGTCGCGCCCGCGTCGCCCGGCGCGGCCGGGCCCCCGGCGGCATTCGGCGAGGCGCCCGGGGCGACGGTCGGCAGTGCCGGTACCGGCAGCAGGTCGGGGACGGAGGGCACCGACGGCGAAGGGGAGGGGGAGGGGGAGGGGGAGGCATCGGGGAACGCCACCACCCCCGACAGCTCGTCGCCCGAGCCGGGACCGCACATCACCAGGACGGACGCCAGCACGGCGACGGTCCCGACGGCCGCCGCCGCCCAGGCCCGGCGGGACATCTGCCGGGCCGGTGGCACGGCGGCGGGCGGCGGTGGCGCGGGTGCCACCACCGGTGCGGGCGGTGGCGGCGCGACGGGTACCGGCGGCGGCTCCCACGCCTGTGTCGGCCACTGCCACTGCCCGTCGCCGCGTTGCCCGCTCATGCCCTCGTCCTCCTGCTGTCGTACCGCTGCTGCTGCTGCTGCTGCTGTCGCTGTCGCTGTCGCTGTCGCCGCCGTCGCCGCGCCGCGGTCGCTCCGGCGGTCGCCGTCGCCGTCGCCGTCGCCGCCGCGCTGCCGTCCGGGCCGTCGCCGGGCTCCGGCCCGCCGGTCGCCGACGCGGTCGCCGAAGCCGGCGGAGACCGATCGCGGACCCGTTCGCCGTACTCAACGAGCGCGCCGACGCCGGGACATGACCCGGAAGAGGGGTTCTCCTCCGCAGCCCGTCCCCGGCCGTACGCCCCCTGCCGTACCCCGGGTGCGGGCGCCGGGGGTGCGCCACATGCTGGGGGCATGGAAACGAACAGCACGTCAAAGCCCTTGGTCGAGGTCGCCGAGTTCCGCACCGACAGCCGCTACCGGCTGGTCCACTTCGAGGGGCACGGCTGGGAGCCACTGGCCCCGGAGGAGTTCGAGCCGCGCGTTCACCAGCTCTTCCCCACCCTCGATCCCCGTGACGTGGCCCGGGTGCACTGGGTCGACCGGCCCTGGGAGTGGCCCGCCTGGCACCCCGGCGAGGCCTGACCGGCGTGCGACCGGCCTGACCGGCGTGTGACCGGGTGCCGACCGGTGCCGTCGGTGCCCGGCCCCGGCGGTGCCCTCCCGACCTCCGTGGCCGGGAGGGCACCGCGTCATCGTGGTGCGGCCGGCGAAGCGGTCTCCGGAGACGGGTCCTGCCCGCCGGCGCCGGTGGGCAGGACCTGGTGAAGTGTTGACGCCTCGCCGGGCGCACCACGTCCGACCAGGGTGTACAGCAGCGCTCCGGCCGCTTGCAGGACGGCGATACCGATCACGTACCACGGGGCGGTGCTCGTGGTGGCCAGGCCGCCGAGGGCGGAGCCGGCGGCGGCGGCGGAGATCTTCAGCCCGGCGCCGATGGTGAACACCTGCGTCCGCCGGTGCGGCGGCGAATGATCGGCGCGGATGCGCAGGGTCGCGGTCAGGACGAGACCGTCTCCGGCGCCGGCGAGGGCGAAGCAGGCCGCCGCGACCGGGAGGGCGGGAGCCGGCGCGGCGGCGGCGAGCCCGATGCCGGTGGCGAGCAGGCCGAGGACGGCGGGCCGTCGCGGGGGTACGCCGGGCCGCGACCGGGTGGTGCCGAGCGTTGCGGCCAGGGCGCCGACGGCGAACGCGGTCATCAGCACGCCCCCTCCTCCCGGGCTCCCCAGGCTCGTGGCGAGCAGGACACTGGTCGTGGTGAGCGCGCCGATACCGATGAAGGCCAGGCAGGTCGCCGCCGTGATGGCGCGCAGTTCCCGCTCCCGCCACACCGTCGACACCCCGTCGGCCAGGTCCCTGAGCAGCCGGGCCATCGCCACCGGCGGGTCCTCGGCGTCGGTGTCCAGGGAGAGCTGTGGGAGCAGGGGGAGCAGCGGTGTCAGCGCGCAGGCGCAGGCCGCGGCGGTCGAGAGGGCGAGCAGCGCCGTGGCCGGGGAGAGTGCGGAGGCGACCAGCCCGGCGGTTCCTGGTCCCGCGACGGCGGCGGCGTTGTAGACCACGGCGTCCCACGCGTAGGCGCGGTCCCGGTGCGGCCCGGCCGGTACCAACCGCGCGATCAGGCTGGAAAGTCCGCCGGAGACGATCGGCCCGCAGCAGCCGCCGGCCGCGGCGAGGGTGAGCACCAGGGGGAGGGGTGCGCGGCCGATGCCGGCCGCCAACGCGGAGATCGCCAGCGCGAAGCCGGCGAGCGCGCCGGCGTACAGGAGCCGGGGCCGGCGGGCACGGGCGGCCACCGCGCCGGTCAGCGGGGCCGCGAGGACGTGCGGGGCCATCCAGGCGGTCAGGACGAACGCCCCCTGCGCGGCGCTGCCGGTGCGCTGCCCGGCCAGCATGACCACCGCCACCGCCACGCCCTCGTCGGCAAGCCGCGCGAAGAACGCCGTCACCAGGTAGCGCGGCACGGACGACCGCTCCGGCATCGCCATCTCCAGGATGTAACGGGATAGTGGAACAAGACGTTACAGTGGCGAGTGTCGTTGTCCAGAGGGCCGGGCGGCGTCCGGGCGGCCGTGGATCAGGGAGCGCAGACGTGGGAACCCAGGGCTTCCAGGCCGCTCAGCGCCTCGTCGACCTCGTCAACGCCGTACGTGCCCACCCCGACCTGCCCCGCGATGTGGCGGTGCCGCTCCTGGCGCGCCACGGCGAGGATCCGCGGGACCTCGCCGAGACGGCCCTGTCCGACGCGGATCTGCTGGAGCTCAGGGACGCCGCCCTGCGGATGGCCGGCATCCTGACCGAGGAGGACACCGACCGGGCGGCCGTCGCCCTCAACGAGACGCTGGCCGACCACGCCGGCGCCCCCCGGCTGTCCCGGCACGACGGTCACCCCTGGCACCTGCACGTCGACCGCAGCGACGCGGGATGGGCCGACTGGTTCCTGGCCTCCGGCTCGCTGGCCCTGGCGCAGATCCTCACCGAGCACGGCCGCGCCACCTGGGGCGAGTGCGCGGCTCCGACCTGCCGCACCCTCTACCTCGGCACCGGCCCCGGCAGCCCGCGCCGCTACTGCTCGGCCACCTGCGCATCCCGCGCCCGGGTCGCCGAACACCGCCGGCGCAAGCGGGCGGACGGCCCGTCGCACCGGTGAACGCGCGACCACCACGCCCGGCCGGAAGGCGACCGCGGCGCGCGCCCGGGACCCGGCCCGGGTGGTGGTCGGGCAGGATCGCCGGCAGGAGAAGATCGTGACGGCGGCGGCCGCTCGGAGGTCACCGGGCCGGCTTGGCGGGCGACCCGTCCCGACCGGGACCGCCCGACACCTCAAGGGGGACCAGTGAACGGACCGGCCGGTACCGAGGGTTACGCCGAGGCGGCGGAGCAACTCGCCGCGCAGTACGAGGAGGTGACCTTCGCCCAGGTGCACCGTGAACTGCTGCCCCTCGTGCCCGGGACACCGAGTGCCGTCCTCGACATCGGGGCCGGCACCGGCCGGGACGCGGCCGCCCTGGCCGCCCTCGGCCACCGGGTGGTGGCGGCGGAACCGACGGCGGAACTGCGCCGGATCGGCCGGCGGATCCACGCCGACAGCGCCATTCGCTGGGTCGACGACGCGCTGCCCGAGATACCTGTCCTCGGCGCCTCGGGCGAGCGCTTCGACCTGATCCTGCTGACGGCCGTGTGGATGCACCTGGATGACCGGGAGCGCCGCTCGGCGATGGAGGCGCTCACCGGGCTGCTCGCGCCCGCCGGTCGGGTGCTGCTGTCACTGCGCCACGGTCCCGTCCCGCCCGGCCGTCGGATGTTCGACGTCTCGGCCGACGAGACCGTCGCCCTCGGCCGGCGCCACGGCCTGAACCTGCTCACCCGCGCCGCCCGGGCGGACCTGCACGGCCGGTCGGGCGTGAGCTGGAGTCTCCTCGGCTTCGAACGGTCGGCCACCCGGCTGCCGTAAGGCCGTCCGCCAGGGCCCGTCGGGGCGGCCGGGCCGCGTTCAGGCGCGCCGGTGGGGATCCCGTACCGATCCGGCGACCTCGTCGGCCAGGTACTCCTCCCAGGTGCGGACCCCCACCGCCCGGCCGGGCGCGGTGAGTGCGCCGGAGCGGAACCCCGCGCCGATCCTGCCGGGGACGAAGACCGGCAGGACGAGCCGGCGCTTCCCGGCCGCCCTCGTCCAGTCCCTGGCGAGCCGGGCGGCGGAGTACACCGTCGGCCCGGCCATGTCCGGCACCCGGCCGGCCGGCTCTCCCAGTGCCAACTCGACCAGCCGGCCCGCCACTTCTCCTTGGTCCACCGGCTGGCAGTCGGTGCCGGAGGGCATCGGGACGACGGGGGACTTGGACAGCACCCGCAACGCCGCGTCGAGCAGCGCGGGGAACTGGGCGGCCCGCAGAGTGGTCCAGCCGATCCCCGACTCCGCGAGCAGCCGCTCGCCCTGAAGCTTGATCCGGTAGTAGGGGAACGGGATCCGGTCGACGCCGATGATCGAGATGTTGACGATGTGGGCGACTCCGGCCCGCTTCGCGGCGTCGAGCAAGTGCTGGAAGGCGGGGACGTCGTTTCGGTACCTGCGGGTGTCACTCGCGCAGTGGACGACGGTGCGGACCCCTGTGAAGGCCTCGGCCAGACCGGTGCCGCCCGTGAGGTCGCCGGTGAACCAGGACACCCCGGCGGTGCCGGGCGGCTCCGTCCGGCGGGTCAGGGCGCGCACCGGCAGCCCGGTGCGGAGCGCCCGTTCCAGTACCTCGCGGCCCAGCACGCCGGTCGCGCCGGTCACCATGATCACGTTCTTCATCGCTGCGGTCCTCCGTGTCGCTCGTCCTGTCGGAGAGGTGGGACCGGCGGGCTACCCGTTCTGTGACAGCCCCTGGGGTCGGCGCGCGAGATGTCCCGGTTTCTCCGGGTTCCGGATAACCCGGATCCCGGTGACGCCCTTCGCGCCGCCCTCGATGCCTCCGACCACGACCAGTTCCCCGCCCTCCCGGCCCAGGACCATCGGCGTGCCGTTCACCTCGGCGACCTCGATCTCCATCGCGATGGCCCAGCGCGGTGGCCCAGCGCGTTCACAGGCCCAGGACGAGGCGGGCCACCGTGTCCCGGCCGCGGACCGGGCGCAGCGCCGCGCGGACCTTGCCACCGCCGTCGGACCACGCGGTCAGCTGATCCGCGAGCACCGCCTCCAACCGCGGTGGCGATCCGAGGGCCGCGGCCTCCAGGAACCCTGTCAACAGCTCGGTGCGCGGCCGCTCGGAGGTCTCGAACCTGGTCCGCCCCTCGGCCAGGTGGAGCGTGGCCCGTGACGGTAGACCTGCCGTGCGTTCGCCTCGGTCGAGTGCAGCAGTCCGGCGATGTCGCGGTAGCCGTGGTCGAAGGCATCGCGGACGACGACCGCGGCGCGCTCCGTCGGTGTCGGCCCCGGCGGCTACCGGGGCGACAGCGGGAAGGTGTGGTGTCTCTCCTGCGGCGACCGGTACGCCGGCCGCCCGGCCCAGGTCGGCGACGACCACCTCCACCGCGACGACGCCCACCACGCCGCCCGCCTCCACGCCGACGACCACGAAGCCGACTTCCGCCGGTTCGTCGCCGCCGAGCGCACCCGCGAGGCCCGCGAGAAGTTCGGGTGGACGAGCAGGGTGTACGGCCTGGTCGCGGCGGCCACCGGTGAGGACCCCGACGGCGGGGTGTGGTGGGACGGCAGCGGCTACCGACTCGTCCCGGCTGGGGCCCGCCTCGGGGCCAAGGGCCGCAGGGTCCGCCGCCGCGTGGTCGAGCTGGTCATCAAGCCGGGGTTCCTCCAGCAGGACGAGTGCGGCGATGTGGTGGCCACCCCCGACGGCCGGGCCATGCTCAAGATCTGGCAGCACCACCGCGCCGACCTCGCCGAGCCCTGGCCCGCCCGCCACGAGCCCGATGCCCTGCCCCCGCTGCGGAAGCCGCTCGCCGCCGCGAGGCCGCCCGCCAGCGCATGCTGGAGCTGGGGCTCCAGGCCGTCCAAAGCCGGGCCGAGTTCCTTCGGCGTCGTGATGAGGCCGAGCAGTAGCACCAGGCCGAGCTGGCCGCCACGCGCCAGCGCCGCGCCGACATGCAGTCCGAGCGCGCCCGCGCCGATCGGGCCCGCACCGGAGCGGACATCGACCTGATGTGGTCCGCGGTGGGTGCCGGCCGCTGGACCGTCACCGGCTCGGGCCACGACCGCCGCCTCGAAGTCACCCTCAACACCACCGACTTCGCCTCGGTCATGTACGAGATCCGGGAGAACAGCCACTTCATCTCCCGCCACCCCTACCGGCACCAGGCCGACGCCGCCGTGCGGCAGCTGCTAGCTGACGGTGTCGAGATCGGCGCGCGGGTATCAGGGCCCACCCCCGCGACCTCCACCGAGGCGGGCCCTGGCGAGCCTGCCGTCCGTGGACACCAGGCCCCACCCCCACCACCTTTCGTAACCCCTGTCCACGGCCCAAGGTCTGTCGAACAGCGGGGCGAAGCTGGCTTTCCGCCTACCCACCCGACTACTTGCTATCTCGCCGGACGCCGTGTGACTGAGCTTGCAGTTCGTCAGAAACGGAAACGCCTGACAGGCAGGTCGTGTACGGCCAGGATGAGCCCACCGGTTGTGCAACTACGCAGAACCAAAGCCACAGGGAGCATCGTGGAGCCTCTACAGTTCATCGGGATCATCTCCAACACGCCAGAGGTTGACTCGCCGACCATCTGGCGCGACCCGGAGAACGGTGACCTGCTCATCCAGTCCTACAAGGCCAGCGATGAGGACTTGAGCCGCTGCAAGGAGGTTGGTTCGGTCCCTGGGCACTCGACTGACGTGCCCGGCCACGAGACCGTGATCCGCCTCCCGGAAGAAATGATCAAATTCATCGTGGACCTCGCCGCAAGGCTGGCCACTCAAGAGGACGAGAGGGAGTAGGGTGGCCAACCCGATCGCCACGGCCATTGCAGAGGCCAAGTTCTCTGCCGTGCACCTGGAGATGCGCGACAACTACACGCCGAACGACCCGCAGTTCCAGCGCTATCGGGAGGGTCTTCGCTACAACCCGGACGACCGGCCGGAGTGGTTCCAGTACTGGACCAACTTCGCTGGCGAGGCGATCGACCGTGGCGTGGTCATGCGTCGGGCTCGCATCGTCTCCGAGCCGGTCACGGAGTACATCCGCTACGAGCACCACGTGACATTCCTGAACGTGGCTATCGGCGAGCAGGTTCGCTGGCTTCCGCGCCGGTCGGCGGCAGACATCGCCCTACCCGGGACTGACCTGTGGATGTTCGATGACTCCAAGATCATGTTCACCTTTTTCTCGGGCGACGGGGATGTGGTGGACCGGGAGTGGACGACCGAACCTGACGTCGTTCAGCTCGTAAAGAGCGCATTCGAGACCGTGTGGCATAGGGCGACTCCGCACAAGGACTACGTGCTCAAGTAGCCGAAAGAGATGCGTACTTCCCGCTCATCGAGCGTTCAGCAGGCCCGGAAGGCTCTAGCCGAACGGCTTAAGGAGATCCGGAAGGACTCCGGGCTCACCGGGCCTGCTCTCGCCCTCGCATGCGGTTGGAGCAAGTCGAAGTGCTCCCGCATCGAGAACGCGATCACCGCACCGTCCGAGCAGGACATCAGGGATTGGTGTCGAGCGTGCGGAGCGGACGACCGCGCCGCGGACCTGGTGGCTTCCCTTCGCTCGGTGGAGACCATGTTCACCGAGTGGCGACGCATGGAGCGGAGCGGACTCAAACGCGCCCAAGAGATGGTCCTGCCGTTGTACGAGCGAACCACGCGGTTCCGGGCGTACACACCTGGCATCCTGCACGGGCTCCTTCAGACCCGGGACTACACCCGCTCGGTACTCCAGGCCACCCAACGCCGTCGCGTTGCCGTGGACGACGTGGAAGAGGCCGTGCAGGTGCGTATGGAGCGTCAGGAGATCCTGAGAGACCACGGGAAGACCTTCGCCTTCATCATCGAAGAGGCATGCCTGTACCACGGCCTCGGCGGCACGGAGGTAGCTGCCGGCCAACTCACCCACCTGATCGCCGTTGCGTCCATGGCGAACGTGAGCTTGGGGATCGTTCCGAGAGGCTACTTGCGCCACTCGATGCAGGTCGAAGCGTTCTCGCTCTACGACTCGTCACAGGCCAACGTCGAACTCGTCTCCGGGTACCTCCAGATCACACAGCCCTCCGAGGTGGCCATGTACGTCAGCCGGTTCGCGGAACTGGCCAGCGATGCCGTGCATGGCGCTGCCGCTCGCATTCTGATCACAGAGGCGATTGACTCTCTCGGGTGACGGCTGTGCAACTGTGTGCAACTTGCTGGAGAGCGTCTGGCTGAAGCTCCTACGGTCTATCACGCACCCCCACCGCCACGGCGAAGGAGGACAGACCGATAGCGAGACGCAGCCCCAGGCGCGAGTACCGCGAGACCGGAACCGCCCCGAGCAAGTACGAGTTGAGCCGGGCTCCCGCCGGTTGGAACCCGCTGGACGACTACCGGAAGGCCAACGCCGCCGGGCAGGCCCCCTCGGTGGGCACGAAGCTCCAGATCGACGCCGTTCGCGCCACCTGCTCCTGCTCGGACTGTCGAACCCGCCGCGCCGGCCTCTCGGCCTGACCAGCACCACCACATCGCACGCCCCGACCCGATGGAGAGGCGCAACTGTGAACAGTGTGATCCAGGGAGGCCCGGTCCGGCACCGCACGGACGGCTGGACGGGCACCGTTGCGGAGACCCCGAGCAAGCTGGCCAACCACGCCTGGGTAAGCCGGGATAGCTCCAGCGACACGTACCCGGAGATGGTCCTCCTGCCCGACTTGGAGCCCGCGGAGTGAGCAACCCGCTGCTACCCGTCCGCGTGACCGCGCCGCTGCCAGTCCGAGCGGACCCCCCGCCGCCGACGCCGGTCCGGTTCGCGGGTGAGGGGGTGGTCGTGGACCGCCCCGACGGCTATCGGCAGGGAACCTGCTGGGGCTGCTACCAGGAGACGCTGGTCTGCGCCGGAAGCACGCTCCAGGCCCCCGGCGAGGACCAGGCCACCTGCCACGCGATCTGCGACGACTGCATTGCCCGTGCCCGCCGGCCCCACCGCCGCGCCGCGCTGCGCGCTGCACTCGACCAGCGCCCGGCGTAGGCCGCCGTGGACGACGGACAGGAGGAGTACCGCGAGGCCGCCGACCGGGAGGCCCGTGGGCTCCCGAGGCCGCTGCCGGTCGCCATCGCCCAGACGGTAGCGATGGTCCTGCTGGCGGCGGTGGTGGCCGCGCTCGTCGCCTCCGGCCGCTTCTGACCGTGACCCCGCGCCTTTGGGCGCCCCGAACTCCCGGCCCCATCGTGAAGCGTCTGACGGGGCCGGGGCACCAACGCACGACTGCCCGCACAAACCCAGGCGGGCAGAGCCAACCCGATTGGAGAGGCACATGAGCACCGCCACCACCAAGTCCGGTGACCCGGAGGTCACCGCCCTGACCCGCCGCCTGGACCACAGCGTCCCGGACGGCGACTTCGCCCCGGAGGTCACCGCCCTGACCCGCCGCCTGGACCACAGCGTCCCGGACGGCGACTTCGCCCCGGAGGTCACCGCCCTGACCCGCCGCCTGGACCACAGCGTCCCGGACGGCGACTTCGCCCCGCAGACGGGCGTCGAGTCCCTGACCCGCCGCCTGGAGCACTTCATCCCGGACGACGACTTCGCCCCGGTGGGCACCGAGGTCTGACAGCAGTCCCCAAAGGACGCCGGTTAGTTGACGGCACCGGCGGGTCGGCGAGCGGTCCTCACCCTCGCCGACCCGCTGCCCCCAGCCGCACGCCCCGATCAAGGAGAGTCCTCGTTGAGTACCGCCATCGCCACCCGTGTCCCCGCCGGCTCCTTCTTCGACCTCGACCGCAAGGACCCGGAACTGACCAGGCTCCGCGAGCAGGGCGCCGAGTCGGCCCTCCCGTTCGCCCTGATGGAGCGCCTGGTGAAGTCGGGCACCCCCTACGCGGAGCACGCCCGCACCATGCGCAGCGAGCCCGTGAGCGTGGCCGGGGCGACGTTCGACTGGTTCGACGCCGAGCTCCCCCGTGAGATCGCGGGCGAGATCAGTTTGACGAACTACGAGATCGCCGAGCACACCGAGGAGCGCCGCGCGGCGCTGACCCACGCCCTGGACCGCCTGTCGCTGGTCCACCCCGAGGGGTTCGCCTGCGTGCGCGAGTTCGTCCGGGGGCTGCTATGGGTGGGTCTCAAGCCCGGTGTCCGCGCCTCCTCGCTGACCAGCTCCAGCGACCCGGCGCTCCCGTACGTCATCGTGTTCTCCGACAAGGCGTCCCGCCACATCCCACCGAACACCGTCAGCGAGCGTACGTCCGCCCTCTTCCTGGCCGAGAACATCCTGCACGAGGGCACGCACCAGTCGATCAGCTTTCACGTCCTCCAGCACCAGGTCTTCGCCGACGGATACGCGTCCCAGACCTCCCCCAAGATCGAGATCAAGTGGCGGGCGGGACAGGGAGAGGACCGCAACCAGTTCTGGGAGCTCGATCGGGCCTTCCACGCCACCTGCGTGTACAACCAGCTGCTCCGGTTCCGCCAGGGCGAACTGCGCCGCGACGACCTCACGCCCGCTGAGCGCGCGAGCTTCCAGGCCGCGTACGACGAGGGCCTGCCGGCCGTGCGCTACCTGATGCGCGAACTCGAACTCCTCACTGAGCACTTCACCTCCCACGGCGTGGAACTGGTGGCCGACCTGCGTCACCAGACCGACCAGCTCTGATGCCACGCTGACTGGAACCGAACGACGGAGGGTCACGTGCTGGACCACCTCATCGCCCACGACGACAACCTGCGGATGGTCCCCACCGACCGCAACGAGCTGACCACCGCCATCGGTCGGCTGCACGAGGAACTGCGGGCCCTGCCCGAGGGGAGCGACCCCTCCCGTGCCCGCATCCTGACCCGATGGATCGGCATCGGCGAGATGTGCCTGGGCCATCACGACGAGGCCCGCGCACACCTCCAGCAGGCGCTCGACCTGGCTGCGGCGATCGGTAGCACCCGCGCCGTCGTCACCACCGGGATCAACCTCGCCGACGCCCACCGCTACGCCGGAGACGTGCAGACTGCGGGCGCGCTCTACCGCAGCGCGCTGAGCACGGCACGCGGCCGGTACCCCGAACTCCTCGACTTCGCGCTCCAGCACACCGGCAAGCACCTCATGGAACGCGGCGACCTTGCCGACGCCCAGTCCCACCTGCTGGAAGCGCTGCGATTGCGGATCGCCAAGGGGAACACCGAACTGGTCGGATCCACGCAGGCCGCACTCGACCGGGTCGGCCTGCTGATCAGCCAGGCCGACGCAGCGGCGACCGACCCCGCCGCACCGAGCCGCCAGTGGACCGCATGGCTCCAGTCACGCACCACCACCAGGACGCCGGACCGATGGGCCGAGGACTTCCCCGCCCTCCAGGACGCTGTGCGCCTGCTCACCGCACAGCAGCGCGTGCACCCGCGCCACCTGCGCGACCAATCGATCCGCACCGAGCTGATCGGCGTCATGGCCAAGGAGGCCGAGCAGGCGATCGCCGTGAACGGCTACCTCCACAACGGCAAGTGGAACGCGGTAGTCGGCGACGCCGCGAACCGCTTCGCCGAGCACATCGACCTCGCCACCATCGTGGCGCGCTCCACCGGCCTGGACGTCGAACAGCCGCACAACGCCGTCTACATCGCCTACCTGGAAGAAGGGCAGTTCCTCGACTTCCACGTGGACACGATCGGGTTCGGCGAAGCCAACCTGATCCTCTGCCTCAAACACGAGCACCCCACCGGCCAGTCCAAGGTCAGCACCACCGTCTTCATCACCGCTGACGGCTACCTCGAATGCGCCCTCGCCACCGGCGACTGCGTCGTCTTCGACGGCGCGCTCACACCCCACGGCCGTACACCCCTCAGCGCCGGAGAGAGCGTCACCCTCATCAGCTTCGGGTTCCGCGCGCGTGATCGAACTCTGCGGACCGTCACGAACCTCCCGCCGGCCCCGGCATAGTGCCGCTGTCCCCAGCCGACCACCCTTGATCCGCCTCATGCACAACCGGAGCACCACATGGAACGGGCCCTATTCATCGTCGTCCTGGCCACCTACATGGCGACCGGTGTCCGCTTCTACCGCGAAGAGGTGGACGATACGACCGACCTGGCCAAGGCGATGGGCGGCACCGGCGTTCCTGGCAAGCTCCGGTACGTCCGCGTCGGTGAGCACCGAACGGTCGAGGTTTGGCAACGCGGCCTCTGCATCGACGTCCGCGTGATCGACCAGCACTGGCCATGTCGCACCCCCCGCCGTCCTCAACCCCCAGCGGCGGGCACGCCCCCTCCTGCTGCTGCCCCCACAGTCGCAGGAGGGGGCCTTTTCGTGAGGCCGGGGCCGAACAGCAAGGGGCCACTGGCCAGTCGTAGCCCCTTGCACCTCAGCTCATTTCCGCAGGTCGGGAACAAGGTGCAAGCGCGGTGCGTTCTTCCAGGTCGTGGCCCAGGCCAGATCGCACGGCAGTGCCGCCAATCGGGCGCCGTGCGCGGGATTGATCCTGGCCAGCAGGGGATTGGCGCCGGTCTCCTGCGCGGGGCTACTGGGATGCGTGGGATAGGTCGGATACTCCTGCGCCGCCGGGCCTCCGAACGGAATGAGTGGTCCGTCGACATCGAGGAAGAGCAGCGGGGGCCGCGGGGAACCGGTCACGGTGGAACGATAGCGACCCCGTCGGCCCGGCCCCGGCTCGATGAGGGCTCGGCCGGTAGGGCGACTGGCAGCAGGCTGCCCGTAACCGGATCCTCGGCCTGGTCCGGGCCTGATCCGGGCCTGGTCCCGCGAGCTTCGTCGGCGCCGGGCTCATGGCCGTCGACCGGCGGGCGGCGGTTTGCTCGGTGAGGTGCTCCTTCCGCCTGATGCGCCTGATCCGCTTGTCCGCTTGTCGTTTGTCCGTGCAAGGGGCGGACTGGCGACGGCTGGGCCTCGGCCGGGGGAGGGCGCTGGGTCGGTTCCTCCGGGGGGCGGATGGTCCGAGGGCCGGGCGCTCCCGGGGTGTTGGGTGACGCGCGGTCGGGCGGGGGCCGAGGTTCCGCCCGACCGGGCCAGCGTTCAGTGGTGATCGGGCACGGTTCAGCGACGCCGGTCGGTGGCTCGGCCGGTCCGGCTGAACCTGCCGAGTCGGCCGGGGCGGCCGGGGCGGGAAGCGGCACCCTCGTCGGCCCCGCCCTCGCCGAAGCCGTCGGCGACCAGGCAGGTGGCCCAGCGGCGCAGTGTCTCGGCGACGGGTGGGTGCCGGAGGCCGGCGGACCGGGCCAGCCGGTCGGCGGAGGCGGTGTCGTAGCTGTCCTCGGAGAGGAAGCCGAGCGTCTCCGGGTCGGCGCCGGTCAGGGCGCGGGGCAGTCGGCGGACCAGGCCGACCGGGACGAGGGCCCGGGGTGCGGGGACGCCGAGGTGATCGGCCAGTAGTGCCACGAGTTCCGGCAGGGGCGGTGTCGCGGGGTCGAGCACGGTGTGGGAGTGCGCCGGGCCGTCGTCGAACTCCGGCACGGCGGCGAGGAAACGGGCGAGGTGGTCGACCGCGACGACCGGCAGGAAGGTCCGTGCCGTGCCGGGGAGCAACGGCATTCGGCGGCGCGCGAGTTGGCGGACCAGATCGGCCGGGCCGAGGTACTGTCCGGCCTCGCCGGTGACCGAGTGGCCGATCACGCTGCTCGGATTGACCGTGGTGAGCGGTACGCCGAGCCGGGCGGCCGTGACGCGGACGGCGGCGTCGCCCACTTGCTTGGAGGCCTCGTAGGCGCCGAGACGGCGGTAGAGCGCGTCGGTCTCGGCGGCCGGCAGGGGGTGGCGAGGCGCCGGGTCCCGGCCGACCCGGTAGCCGGAGAGGTGGACCAGCCGTCGGAGCCTCGGCCGGGCGGCGGCCCAGTGCAGCACGTGCAGGGCGCCGTCGACGTTGACGGCGTGCGCCTCGGCGCGGTCCAGGCCGAACCGGTAGAGGGCGGCGAGGTTGTGGATGTCGCGGACGTCGGCCAGCCGGGCCTCATCCGTCGCGGTGAGGCCCAGGTCGGGGCGAGTGAGGTCGGCGGTGACAGTGGTCAGCACGGTGTCGTCGGCGCCGTGTTCGCGGAGCCACCGGCGGAGCTGCTCGTCCCGTACGGTTCCATGCCCACCCCGGACCCCGACGGCCACCGGCTCGCCGCGGTCGAGGAGTTCGAGGACCAGCCAGCGGCCGAGGAAGCCGGTCGCACCGAGGACCAGGGTGCGCGGTTGGGGTTGTGGGTGGGGCTGTAGTTGAGGGTCGGACTCAGGGGTGGGGGTGGTGCTGTTCACGGGTTCACTCCTTGTCAGTAGACCGGTCTACATAATTTCTGGGCAAAATAGGTAGACCGATCGGCATATTTTGGGCGAATGCCGAGGCGTGGCCGGGTGGGGCGGTGTAAGTGGTCGACTTATTCAGTAGACCGGTCGGTATATTCCTTGAGCATGTGTCAACTGGTGAGCTGGGGGGAGTTACGGGAGCCGCCGGAGCCGCCGGAGCCGCGCGAGTGCTGAGGAGGGCGGGGTGGCAGGGGGGCGGTCCGTGGTCATGAGGTCGGGCCCGCGCAACCGGGCCCGCGCAACCTGTTCCGGGCCTGCGGTGTCAGGCCCGGGTGACCGGCCCGGGGCGGCACGCCGCCTCCGGTGCGGTCACTTCCGCTTCGCGCCGAGCAGGTGGCGCACGGCGTGCCGGGCGTCCTCCAGGGGGCGGCGGTCGCGTCGGACCCGGGCGAGCAGCACCGCCCCTTCGAGCAGGGCGAGTGCCTGGCCCGAGGCGGTCTCCGCCTCGGCGGGGCCGAAGCCGTCGGCGACCAGTCGCTCGGTGAGCGCCAGTTGCCAGCTCCCGTACACCTCGGCGCAGACGCGGCGCAGTACCTCGTTGCCGCCCGACACCTCCAGGCCGACGGTCGCGATCGGGCAGCCCTTGGTGTAGCCGGACTCCTCCAGGCGGGCGACGAAGACGTCGACGAGCCGGTCGAGGAGTGCCGTCGCGTCCGGGCCGCGACCGGCCGGTGACCGGAGGAGTTCCTCGATCTCCTGGCCCGCCTGGACGAGGGCGGCGGCGACCAGTTGGTCCTTGCCCTCGGGGAAGTGGAAGTAGAGGGAGCCGCGCGGTGCGCCGCTCTCCGCCACGATCTGGTTGAGGCCGGTGCCGAAGTAGCCCTGCGCCTCGATCAGGTTGCGCGCGCCGGCGATCAGCCGGGCGCGGGTCTCTTCTCCCTTGACTCCCATGCGGAAACAGTAGACCGGTCTGTATATTTCTGTCGACTCCCGGTCGTCCGGTGCTCCGATGGTCGTGGGAGGCCACAGGGCCGCGGCCCGCGGTTCCGGGGGCCGGCCGGCGGCCGGTGAGCGTGGAGCAGAGCGTGGGGACGTGGGGTTCGACGGCCGTGGGAGGAGCGTGCCGTGACGGCGGGCCGGTGGGAGCAGGTCGTGAGCCGCCCGGGTACAGGGTGCCGCCCGGGCACCGGGGGCCGGCCGGTGACGTGCGGAGGCCGTGCGCACGCCTGAAGCGCCGCCCCTCCCTCGGCGTGTCCGGCACCGTTACAGTCTCGACGGTGGAGATCTGGACGGAACATCCTGCCAAGACCGACGTCGAAGCGGCCGTCCGCCGCTACTTCGGCCTGCTGCGTGCCGGGAGGATCCCCGAGGCCGAGCGGATCGTCGAGCACGCACCGGTCCGTCACGTCCTCAAGTCACTCTGGTCCGGCTCGGTCGGAGCGGAGGCCGAGGCCGATACGGACGCCGAGGCGAACGCCGACGCCGACGCGGAGCCGGACACGCAGCCGGACATGGACGCCGACGCGAGCCGGTCGAGCGGCAGCCGCGCCGGCGCCGCGTGGGAGCGGGACCTGTCCTGGCTCGGCGCACTCGATCTCGGGGACTTCCGCTGGGGGCACACCGGCAGCAATCTCTACGTACACGTCACCTACCGCGCGCGGACGATGGACGTGGCACTGGGCTTCTGGGTCAAGCCCGTCGACACCGGTTGGGTGCTCGCGGGTCCGTCGACCCTCTGGTAGGACACCCGAAAGAGCGGCTCGATGGGGGGCGGCGGATGAACGCGTCGGCCCACCTCGCTCCGCCCTCTGCCCGCTCCCGCCCGCCCCGTGGCCGCCCTGTGCCGGCTCCGCGACCCGCGACTCCGGGTTCGGAGTACCGTCAATCGTCACGGGCGATTGGCGGAGTAGTGGCTTCCGGTTCGGCAGCCGCCCCTAGCCTGCCGACCATGACACCCAGTCACCCCCCGCGCACCGCCCGCTCGGAAGCCGCCCGGCCGGATGCCACTCCCTCGGAAGTCGCCCGGCCGGATGCCACTCTCTCGGAAGCGGCTCGCCCGGAAGGCACTCGACCGGAAGCCGCCCGCCCCGGCGCGACCCACCCGCCCGTCGCCCGTCGACGGGGTCGGCGCCCCGCGCGCCGCCGGCCGGCCACCGGTCGCCCGGTGGGCCGTCCGGCCGGCCTGGTCGCCGCCCTGGTCGCCACCGCGCTCGGCCTCACCACCGTCGCCCTGACCGCCCCCACCGCCGTGTCGGCCCCTGCCGTGTCCGCGCCCGCCGGTACGCCCGCCCCTGCCGCTACGCCCGCTCCCGCGCCCGGTGAGGTCGTCGTCTCCGAGACCTTCTCCGCCGCCGGCCTCCCGGCCGGCTGGAACGCCGTCGAAGGCGACTGGAAGGTGGCGAACGGTCGACTGGTCGGCACCTCCGCCACCTCCGGCCAGCAGAGCCGGATCACCTTCGGCCGCCACCTCGACGACTTCCGCTTCGAGGCCACCGCCCGGTTCGAGAGCGTCCAGGACGCCGCCCGCTGGACGGCGCTCGGCCTGGACGTCCCGGCGGGCGGCGCGACCCCGTGGTCCATCGCCACGATGCGCAGCGGCACCACCGCCGCCAACGGCCTGGAGTTCGCCCGGCGCACCACCGGCAACGCGTGGAACGTCACCAACACCGCCGCCGCCCCCACCGCGGCCGGCACCGGCCGCGATGTGCGGATCGCCGTCGAGGTGCACGGCGGCAGCGCCCGCTGGATCTTCGAGGGCCGGGAGGCGATGCGCACCACCCAGGTCGCCCGCAGCGCGGACGGCGGCCAGGCGTTGGTGGTGAACGGGGCGCAGGTGTCGTTCGACGACGTCAAGATCACCGCGCTCGCCCCGGGGGCCTGGATCCGTCCGTCCGGTTCGCCGCTGACCGTGTTCGCCCACCGAGGCGCCTCCGCCGCTGCCCCGGAGAACACCCTGGTCTCCGACGAGGTCGCCCGCCGCGGCGGCGCCGAGTGGATCGAGAACGACGTCCAGCCGAGCAAGGACGGCGTCCCCTACGTCCTGCACGACGACACCGTGGACCGCACGACCAACGGCAAGGGCAGGATCCGCGACCTGACGGCCGCCCAACTGGACGCGCTGGACGCCGGCTCCTGGTTCGGTCCGGTCTACGCGGGTGCGCGGGTGCCGACCCTGGCTGCCCAGCTGGACGACCTGCGCGGTCGCGGCGGCAGCCTGCTGCTGGAGATCAAGGGCCGGCACAGCCGCGACGAGGTGGCCCGGATCGTCAAGGAGATCCGCGACCACGGCATGGCCAACCGCGTCTTCGTCCAGAGCTTCGAGGTGGACGCCCTGCGCTTCACCCGCGAACTGGCGCCCGAACTGCCGCTCGGCCTGCTCCGCGGTGAGCTGGACACCGACCCGGTGGCGATCTCCCGGGAGCTCGGCCTGGCCGCCTACAACCCGGCCGACGGCGCGCTGTCGGCCCGGATCGGGGTGGTGAAGGACCTGCACGCGGCCGGGGTGGCCGTCAACGTCTGGACGGTGGACGCGGCGGCCCGCTGGAAGGCGCTGGAGGCGGCCGGCGTGGACGGTGTCATCACCAACCGCCCGGCGGAGCTGTCCGGTTGGAACTCCGCCTGGCTGCAGGGCGGCACCGTGGCGCCGCCGGCCGCGCCGCAGGTGACGATCGCCTCGCCGGCCGCCGGTGCCGCGCTGGACCGCGCGCAGCGGCAGGCCGTGGCGGTGCGGTCCAGCGGGGCGGACACGGTGAAGCTGATCCTGGACGGCCGGGAGCTGCCTCCCGGCGCCGGGTCGGACGCCGTGCTCGACGGGACCGGGCTCGCGCTCGGACGCCACACCCTGCGCGCCGAGGCGACCGGACCGGGCGGCCGGGCCGAGGCGGTCACCGAGTTCACCGTGGTCGCGACGCCGACCGGGTTGGCCTCGCTGATCCTCACCTCCGGCGCGGACCGCAACGCGGTGGCGACCCTCACCGTCATGCTCGGTCAGGGCCAGTACGAGCCGCTCGCCCGCTGGGCCGAGAACCAGGCCGGCCGTTCCGTCCCCGCCGACCGCGCCCGGCTGATCGCCGCCGACGCCGCGGCCCTCGCCCAGGGCTGACCCGGCGCGGTCGCGGACGTCCTGCGAGGGCCGGCCCCGGCAGGACGTCCGCCGCGCCACGCGGCACCCCACCCGCACCGGCACCCTCCACACCCACCACCGAACCGCGCGCGACGCGATCCGACGCCGTCCACCGGTCGGGCATCGGCGGGGCCGCCCACGCCCGGGGGAGCCGGCGTCCGACGCCGTGGCCACCCCGGTTCGGCTCCGGGGCCGGGGTCGTCCACGCCCGGGGGAGCCGGTCCCCACCGCCGGGCGTCCCGGCCACCCGGTGCGCGACGTCCTCGCCCGGCGCGGCTCGCCGGGGACTTCGCGCACCCGGGCCGGCCCGCCCGGGGCGGTCTGCGAGAGTGCCGGTATGAGACTTCGCTGCGCCTTACTCGACGACTACCAGGGTGTCGCGACGAGCATCGTCGACTGGTCACCGGTGACCGACCGGGTGGAGCTGACCGCCTTCCCCGAGCACTTCGGCTCTGAGGACGAACTGGTCCGAGCCGTCGGCGACTTCGACATCATCGTGACCCTGCGCGAGCGGGTGGCCTTCCCGGCCGCGCTGTTCGCCCGACTGCCCCGGCTGCGGCTGCTGGTCGCCTCCGGGATGCGCAACACGGTCATCGACCACGCGGCCGCCCGTGCGCACGGGGTGACGGTCTGCGGGACGGCTGGTTCCAGCACTCCGCCGGTGGAGCTGACCTGGGCGTTGCTGCTCGGCCTTGCCCGGGGCATCGTCGCGGAGAACGACGCGTTGCGCGCGGGCGGTCCGTGGCAGAGCACCCTCGGCGCGGACCTGGCCGGCCGGCGGCTGGGGCTGCTCGGCCTGGGCAAGATCGGCGCCCTGGTGGCCCGGGTCGGCCTCGCCTTCGGCATGGACGTGGTCGCCTGGAGCCCGAACCTGACCGAGGCGCGGGCCGTGGAGGTCGGCGTCCGGCGGGCCGCCGGAAAGGAGGAACTGCTGCGCGGGAGCGACTTCGTCTCCGTGCACCTGGTGCTTGGTGACCGCAGCCTGGGTCTGCTCGGCAAGGAGGAGTTCGCGATGATGAAGCCGCGGGCGTATCTGGTGAACACCTCGCGGGCGGCGATCGTCGATCAGGAGGCGCTGCTCGCGGCCCTGACCGAGGGCCGGATCGCGGGTGCGGCGGTGGACGTGTTCGAGGTCGAACCGCTGCCTGCCGACCACCCGTTGCGCACGGCGCCCCGGTTGCTGGCGACCCCGCACCTCGGCTACGTCTCGGGAGACACCTACCGGACGTACTACGGCCAGGCGGTGGAGGACATCGAGGCGTTCCTCGCGGGTGCCCCGGTCCGCGTGCTGGGCTGAGCGGTCGCCGGGTCGCCGGGTCGCCGGGTCGAGCGAACGCCCGGTCGCCCCGCCACCCGATGGGTCCGCCCGGGCGAACGCCGGCGGCCCGCCACCCCGGTGACCAACCCGGGGCGACGGGCCGCGGCGGTGCGCGGGGGAGCGGGTCGTCAGGCGACCGAGACGGCGCTCCAGGCGGCCGCGACGGCCTTGTACTCGGCGCTGGTCGCGCCGTACAGGTCCTTCGCCGCGTTCAGGGACGCGGTACGGGCGCCCTTGTAGTTGGTGGTGGACGTCATGTAGACGGTCAGCGCGCGGTACCAGATCTTGGCGACCTTCTGGTTGCCGATGCCGGTCACCGCGGAGCCGTTGCAGGTGGGGCTGTTGTAGGTGTAGCCGTTGATGGTCTTGCTGCCGCTGCCCTCGCTGGCGAGGTAGAACCAGTGGTTGCCGACGCCGGAGGAGTTGTGCACGTCGAGCTGCCCGACCTTGCTGGTCCAGCAGTCGGCGGACGCGCCGTCCAGCGAGGGCTTGTCCATCCGGCGCAGCCACGGCGGGGTGGACTGGTCGCTGAACAGGTAGTCGGGGGTGTCGACCTTGCTGTTGGCGTACCACTCGACCATGGTGCCGAAGATGTCGCTGGTGGCCTCGTTGAGGCCGCCGGACTCGCCGCTGTAGCGGAGGTTGGCGGTCGCGCTGGTGACGCCGTGGGTCATCTCGTGGCCCATGGTGTCGAGGTCGACCTGCTCCGGGTCGGTGGTGCCGTCGCCGTCACCGGTCATCATGCAGAAGCAGCTGTCGGACCACTGGGCGTTGTCCCACTTGGTGCCGACGTGCACGAAGACGGTGGCGCCCTTGCCGTCGTTCTTGATGCCGTTGCGGCCGAAGGTGTTCTTGTAGTAGTCGTACGTCCAGGCGGTGTTGGCGTGGGCGTCGACGGCGGCGGTGGCGCGGTCGGTGGAGAACTTCCGCCCGTCGCCCCAGACGTTGTCCGTGTCGGTGAACAGCGTTCCGGAACTCGCGGTGAGCGAGCCCGCCGAGATGTTGTGGGCGTCCTTGGTGATGTGCTTGCGCACCGGGTCGATCAGCGCGTACCCGCCGGACTGGGCGGTGGTGTCGATGGTGATGTCGCCGGTGTACTCGGAGTGGCCGGTGCCGCTGGCCTGGTGCTCGGCGTCGTAACTCTCGATCTGCTCGCCGGTGGAGGCGTCGGTGACGACGACCTTGCCGGCGGGCTGGCCGTGGTCGCCGACACCGGCGACGGTGGTCTTCCAGGCGAGCCGCGGCGTGCCGTCGGCGGCCCAGACGACCAGTTCGGGGGAGCTGGTCGCGGAACCGATGGCCGGCGCCGCCTGGAGCGCGCGGCTCGCGGTGGTCTGTGCCGGGACGCTCGGGACGATGGACTTCACCGAGGCGTCGTGGGCCGCCGCGCGGGAGGAGTCCTTGAGCCGGCCGCGCGCGTCCTGGTGCACCACCAGGTCGCCGCCGACGACGGGCAGGCCCTGGTAGGTGCGGTCGAAGCGGACGTGCTGGGTGCCGTCGGCGTCGATGACGACGTCCTTGACCTGAAGGTCCTGGCCGTCGCCGAAGCCGAACACTCCGGCGTTGTGGGTGACGTTGGCCCTGGCCAGGGCGATCGCCGCGGCCCGGTCGGCGGGGGCGGCGGATGCCGTGCCGGCCTGGAAGGTGGCGGCGACGAGCGCGGCGGTGACCGCGAGGGCTCCGGCCGCGAGGTGGCGGCGGTGAGAGGAGGTGGGGCTCACTCTGACTCCAGTCGGGGTAGCTGCAGGGAAAGAGCTGGGTCAGAGATTGACGGTGAACAGCCAAGCTCGGCTAGACGTCGGACCAGATCTTGACCAATCTGTGTCCTGTACCGATCAGATTTGATCGAATGTGAATGAGCTTTGGAGGAGTGGGCCGTGACGATCTGCCACCGCTGGCGCGGCGCCTTCGGCAACGACGAACTCGCCGCCCTGCACGCCGAGGGCTTCGGCGGGCCCGTCGAGCCGGTCGACTGGCGCGACCGGCTGGAGCGGCACAGCCTGGGCTGGGTCTGTGCCCGCCCGGCCGACGGCGGTGCACTGGTCGGCTTCGTCAACGTCGCCTGGGACGGCGGCACCCACGCCTTCCTGCTGGACACCGTCGTCGCCGCCGGGCACCGGCACGGCGGGGTGGGCGCCCGGCTGGTCGCCACCGCCGCCGAGGGTGCCCGCGCCGCCGGCTGCGCCTGGCTGCACGTCGACTTCGAGGAGCACCTGCGCCCCTTCTACCTGGACGCCTGCGGCTTCCGCCCCACCGCCGCCGGCCTGCTCAGCCTCTGACACCCCGTCGGTCCGGTGACCGGTTCTCCTCCGACACCCCGTCGGTCCGGGATTCCTCGGATGCCTCGCCGGCCCGGCTCCCCTCCGACGCCCCGTCGGTCCGCTGCCCCCTCGACGGCCGGGAGCGTTCGCCGACCACCTGCGGCCGGCCCCCGCCGGGCCGTACGCTCGCGGGATGGACGGATGGCTGGGGGCCTGGACCGGCGGACGGCGGGCCGTGCACCTCGGCAACGTCGCCGACTTCAACGAGCAGTTCTTCGCGCCCGGGATGGACGCCGCCCAGCGGGCCCGGCGGCTGCGCCAGGCACACCACTACGCCGGCATGGCGAGTTGCTACAGCCCCGAGCCGGCCCTGGTGGTGCTGCCGGGCGAGGTCGAACGGGCCTGGATCGACTGGCTCGCGCGGGAGTTGGAGTGGGGGCCGGTCGAGCTGTACAGCGGGATCGCGCCGGAGCGGACGCTCGCGCGGGCGCTCGCCGAGCGGCCGGCCCTGGCGGCGCGGATCGCCGCCGGCGGCCTGCCGGTGCTGCCCTGGGGGCGGACGGCCGCGCAGGGGGAGGGGAGCGCGCTGGCCGCCGTACGGCGCTACGAGTCCAAGGCCGCCGCGCACGACCTGTTCACCGCACTGGCCCCGGCGCACCCCGGGATCGTCGTCCCCCGGCAGGAGCGGCCGGGCTCGGCCCGTCTCGCCGCCCGTCGGCTCACCGCCCGGGCGGGCCGGGGCCTCACCACCGTCCTGAAGAGCCCGCACGGCGTCGGCGGCTACGGGACGGCCGTGGTCACCCCGCGGGAGGTGTTCGCGGCCGGCGGCGGCCGGGCCCTGCTGCGGCGGCTGGCCGGGGCCGAACTGCTGCCGGCCGGTGGGGACCTGCTGCTGGAGGAGTACATCGACGGTGGCCGGGCCGACCGGCTGCGCGATCTCACCTTCGACGCCGTGATCGGTGACGACGGCCGCGTGCACCCGGTCGGCGTCGGTGAGATGGCGGTGGACGGCACCCGCTACCAGGGGGTCACGGTCGGCCCGGGGGTGGTGCCGCCCGGGGCGGCGGCGACCGCCGAGCGGTTCGGACTCGCGGTCGGCGAGCGGCTCGCCGCCGAGGGCCATCGCGGCTGGTTCGACGTCGACTTCGTCACCGACCGGGAGCGCAGGCTCGCCCCCACCGAGATCAACCTGCGGCTCACCGGGCCGGCCGTCGCCTTCGTGCTGCGGACCCGGCTCGACCTGGTCCGCGGTGCCGGCCACCTGGTGCGTACCGTGGACGCGCTGCCGCTCGGCGCCCGGATCTCCCAGGAGGCGCTCCACGACCACCTGGACCGGTTGCGCCCGCACTGCGCCCGGCTGGGTGTCACCGTCCTCCCGCTGGTGCCGACGGCGGGCTACGAGCCGGAGCCCACCGTCGGTCTGGCGCTCGCCGCGCGCGGGGCGGAGGCGCTGGACGCCGGGCAGGCGCTGATCGGCGCCGGCAACCACGCGCTGGGCCGGATGTTCGAGGCGCTGCGCTGAGCGGTACCGGCGGCGGGCGCCGCCCGCGCCGAGAACTGTCGCGCCGACCGTGCCTCACGTCCGTTCGGACGGCGGCCGCCAGGCGAGGAAGCGGACCACGATCACGGCCGCCGCCATCAGCGCGATGTTGAAGACGTAGACCAGGACCGACTGCCGCGGCCAGTCCGTGGGCGAGCTGGTCCGGTAGAGGTTGTCCTGCGGCCACCAGGAGGCGAGCAGCCAGAACACCGACAGCCGGGCCGCGACCGAGAGGCCCGGCGGCCGGCCGTACCGGGCGATCACCGCTCGTCCGGCCGTCAGGAAGGCGGCGCCCAGGCCGAAGGAGAGCCACTCGGCGCAGTACAGGACGCGGAAGTACCCGGAGTAGGGGTCGGGCACCGCGGCGAGGTCGGTGGAGCCGGGCCAGAGCGAGTCGGTGACCAGCCAGGCCACGAAGGCGAAGGGCAGGGCGAGGAGGGTCCAGCCGCAACCGGACAGGCCCGGCTCGCCGGCTCCGCCCGCGCGCCCCACCCCGGCCGTGCCGCCACCCGTACCGCCGCCCTTGAGGCTGCCCTTGAGGCCCGCCCCGCTCTCGCCGCCCTTTCCGGCCCGGGGGCCGGTGAAGTGGCGCGGCGCCGGCAGCGGCAGGGAGCCGCGGTCGAGCTTGCCGGCCCGGGTGCGGGGGAGCGCGGGCAGCGGCACCACGGCGGCGGGCCGGGCACCGGCGGGCAGGCGCTTCGTCAGATGGGCGGAGAGCGACCACGCGTCGGCCCCTTCGGCCGCCGGGGCGGTCACCGCGTAGCCGACCAGGGTGCGCCGCCCCGGTTCCGGTTCCACCTCGGCCACGGCGGCCTCCCGGACGGCCGGGTGCGAGCGCAGCACGCCCTCGGCGGCCGCGGCCGCGGTGACCCGTTCGACCACGGCGGCGGCCCCGGCGGATTCGACCGGCCCGAGCACGGCCTCGGCGCGCGCGGTGAACTCCAGCACGCCGTCCTCGCGGACCCGCCCGAGGTCGCCGGTCAGCAGGATCCGGCCGTCCGGGTCGAAGACGGCGGGCCGCAGCCGACGGGTCGTCTCCTCGGGCCGGTTCAGATAGCCCCGGCCCAGGCCCGCGCCGGCGACGGCGATCTCACCGACCGCGCCGGGCGGGGCCGGCTCGCCGTCCGGGCCGAGCACATGGACCCGGGCACCGGGGAAGGGCCGGCCGACCAGCGAGACCCGCTCACTGCCCTCTCCGCCCGTCGCGCCGCCCGCGTCGAAGTACGTACTGTCCACGGAGGCCTCGGCGAGGCCGTAGACGTTGAGCACCCGGACGCCGGAGCCGAGCAGCCGCTGCAGGCCCAACTGCTCGTCCAGGTACCACTTCTCGGCGCCGACGGTGAGCAGCCGCACCCCGGGCAGCGGTCCGTCCGGCAGAGGTCCCGCCGACGGCGGTGCTCCCTCCGGCGGTGCTCCCGCCGACAGCGGTCCGTCCGGCAGCGGTCCGCCGGCTGCCGCGAGGTGGTCCCGGAGCCGGCGCGCCGTGCGGACGTTCAGTTCCAGCACGGTGATGCCCTCGGCGGCCACCAGGGCGGGCAGGTCGGCGATGTCGGCGTTGCGGTCCAGGGTGAGATCGCGCGGCGCGACCACCAGGGTGGCGCCGGTGCACAGCGCGCGCACCCAGTCCGCGGTGAAGACGTCGAACTCCAGGCTCGCCGTCTGCAGGATCCGGTCCTCGGCGCGGAGCCCGTACACCGCCTGCCAGCCCCGGTGGGCGGCCAGCAGGTTGCGGTGCTCGATCAGCGCGCCGCGGGGAAGGCCGGTCGAGCCGGAGGTGAAGAAGACGCACGCCAGGTCGTCCGGCCCGGTGGCCACCGCCGGCGGCCCGGCGGGCAGCGCCGCGACCGCCCCGGCGGCCGAGTCCACGCAGACGACGGCACGGCCGCCGGCGTCCGTGAGCCGCACCCGGTGGCTCTCCTCGGTCACCACCACGGCCGGATCGGCCTCCGCGAGCACATGGCGCAGCAAGGGGTCGGGCGCCCCCGGCTCCAGCGGTACGTACGCGCCGCCGGCCTTCAGCACCGCGAGCAGCGCGACGAACACCTCGGTGCCCCGGCCCAGCGCCACCGCGGCCCGGCAGCCCGGCTCCAGCCCGACCGCCGCCAGGTGGTGGGCCAGCCGGTCCGCCCGGGCGTCCAGCTCACCGTAGGTCAGTTCCCCGGTGCCGCAGCGGACGGCGACCGTGTCCGGCGCCTGCCGCACCTGTTCCTCGAACCGTCCGTGCAGCGTCCCGGCGCGCCCCGCCGGCTCCGCGTCCCACTCCATCCGTCCAGCCCCCTTCCCCTCGTGCTCCGCTCCGATGGTCCCGCCAACCGCCGCCGGGGAACAGGGGCGTGCGGACCGGCCGAGCGGTCCGCTCCCCGCCGTCCGCCCCCGCGCGCCCCGGTGCCTTTCCGGGCGCCGGGGCCCGTCCACACCTCGGACACCCCCGGCCACCGCCGGCCGGACGGTTGTACTCTGCACGCGGACGGCCGCCACCTGCCCGCCCGGTACGGTGCCGCGCCCGCACCCTGTCCGGTGCCAACCCCACGGAGGTCCGCCCGTCATGAGCACGCCCGATCCGCTGCCCACCGGCCCGCTGCTGCGCACCCGGGACGTCGACGTCGTCCGGGACGGCCGCTACCTGCTGCGCGGGATCGACCTCACCATCCGGCCCGGCGAGCACTGGGCGCTGCTCGGTGCCAACGGCGCCGGCAAGTCCACCCTGCTGGCGCTGCTGGGCGCGGTCTCCCACCCCACCCGGGGCGAGGTGGACGTGCTGGGCCGCCGGCTCGGCCGGGTCGACATCCGTGAGCTGCGCGCCCACCTCGGGCACGTCAATCCGCGCCATCCGCTGCGGTCGCCGCTGACCGTGCGCGAGGTGGTGCTCACCGGCCTCACCAACACCATCGAGCCCGACCTGCACCGCAAGCCGTCCCCCGAGGAGCTCGACCGCGGCGAGCGGCTGATCGAGACCCTCGGGATGACGGCGATGGCCGAGTCCCCCTGGCCCACGCTCTCCCAGGGGGAGCGCGGCCGGGCGCTGATCGCCCGCGCCCTGATGCCCAGCCCGCGGCTGCTGCTGCTCGACGAGCCCGCCACCGGGCTCGACCTGACCGCCCGCGAGTTGCTGCTGGACAGTCTCGACCTGCTGCGCCATCAGCACCCGGAGCTGGCCAGCGTGCTGGTCACGCACCACCTGGAGGAGCTGCCGGAGAGCACGACCCACGCGCTGCTGCTGCGCGACGGCGAGTGCGTCGCGGCCGGCCCGGTGGACGAGGTGATGACCACCGAGCTGGTCAGCGCGTGCTTCGGTCACCCGATCCGGATCGGCCGGCACGAGGGCCGCTGGAGCGCCCGCGCGGCCGCCCGTCGCACCCCCGGCCGCTGAGCACGGCCAAAGAGGACGGTCAAGCGCACGGCCACGGAGCACGGTCAAGCGCACGGCCACGGAGCACGGTCAAGCGCACGGCCACGGAGGACGGCCGCCGAGGGCGACCACTGAGGCGGCCCGACCGGGGTCCTCGGGCGCCCGGTCGAGGGTGGCCGGAAATGGTCGGTGCGCTGACGGCACGCCGACCGCCCGGCCCGCCCCCACCTGCGTGGATCGAAGTCGGCCCCCGGTGTAGACGGCGAAATCAGATATCCCTAAGGTATGCCTTAGCTAAGTGGGTGGGGGGAGCCGGGGACCCCGGTTCCCGTACCCACCCTCAGTCATGCCCTGAATCGTCTGCCTTCCCCGCTGGAGCCCTCATGTCCGCCCGTCGTTCCACCGCAGCCGCGCTGCTCACCCTCGCTGTGGCGACCGCCGCGCTGGCCGGTTGCTCGCAGAAGAAGGACGACAAGGCCTCCGCCGACGCCGTGAAGGTGAACGCCACCGACACCGCCTGTGAGGTCTCCAAGACGACCTTCCCGGCCGGCCACGTCGTGATCGACATCGCGAACAAGGGCTCGAAGACCACCGAGGTCTACGTCTACGGCGACGGCGACAAGATCATCACCGAGCGGGAGAACATCGGCCCCGGCACCAAGGCGACCATCAACGCCGAGATCAAGGCCGGTTCGTACGAGGTCGCCTGCAAGCCGGGCATGGTCGGCGACGGCATCCGTCAGAAGATCACCGTCACCGGTGACGCGGCCGCCTCGGGCGCCCCGACCGACCCGCGGCTGACCGCGGCCGTCGACGCCTACCGCAAGTACGCCCAGGAGCAGGCCGACGCCACCATTCCGGCCGTCGAGGCGTTCGCCGCCGCGATCAAGGCCGGCGACGTGGAGAAGGCCAAGCCGCTCTACGCCCCGTCGCGCGTCGGCTGGGAGCGCACCGAGCCGGTCGCCGAGAGCTTCGGTGACGTGGACCCGAAGACCGACACCCGCGAGGACAAGCTGGAGCCGGGCCAGGAGTGGACCGGCTGGCACAAGCTGGAGAAGTCGCTCTGGGCCGACGCCAAGATCGGTGACGACGAGAAGAAGCTCGCCGACCAGCTGGTGGCCGACCTGAAGGACTGGCAGAAGAAGATCCCCGAGGCGGAGATCACCGCGACCAGCATGGCCAACGGTGCCAAGGAGCTGCTGGACGAGGTCGCCACGAACAAGATCACCGGCGAGGAGGACCGCTACAGCCACACCGACCTGGCCGACTTCGTCGCCAACGTCGAGGGTGCGCAGAAGGCCTACGAGCTGCTCAAGCCGGTCGCCTCGGAGAAGGACGCCGAGCTGGCCAAGACCCTGGACTCGGAGTTCGCCGCGATCCAGACGCTGCTCGCCAAGTACAAGCAGACCGACGGCACCTACACCTCCTACGACAAGGTCACCGAGGCCGAGCGCAAGACCTTCTCCGACGCGGTGAACTCGCTGGGCGAGCCGCTGTCGAAGCTGGCCGCCGCCGTGGTCGTCAAGTAGCAGCTCCCGGTCAGCAGGTGCCGGCCCCCTCGGGGGCCTGCACCGCCACCCTCCACCACACCGCCGTGGCGGCCCCAGCGGCCGTCACGGTATCCGTGAGTCAGTACAGAGAAGGGCCGCCCGTCGATGGACGCCGAGAACCAGCAGCAGAGCGGGACGCCGGCCGGCACCGACGCCGACACCACCACGAGTGAGCGCGGCGACGCCGGCCGCGGCCCGATCAGCCGCCGGGCCGTGATCGGCTGGGCGGGCGCGGGGGTCGCGATCGGCGCGGCCGGCGTCGGCTCGGTCGCCGCCGCCACCCGGCAGGACGAGGACGCTCCCGCCGTGGCCGCCACCTCCGCGGACATCCCCTTCTACGGCGAGCACCAGTCGGGCATCGCCACTCCCGTCCAGGACCGGCTGCACTTCGCCGCCTTCGACGTCTCGGCCACCGCCACCCGCGAGTCGCTGGTGAAGATGCTCAAGGAGTGGACCAAGGCCGCCGCCGCGATGACCGGCGGCCGCGAGGTCGGCACCGGCGCCGCGAGCGGTCTGCCCGAGGCGCCGCCGGACGACACCGGCGAGGCCCTGGGCCTGCCCGCCTCCCGGCTCACCCTCACCATCGGCTACGGCCCCAGCCTGTTCGACAAGGACGGCGTGGACCGCTTCGGCCTCAAGGCCAAGCGACCCGAGGCCCTGATCGACCTGCCGAACTTCAAGGGCGACAAGCTCGACCCGCAGCGCAGCGGCGGCGACCTCTGCATCCAGGCCTGCGCCGACGACCCGCAGGTCGCGGTGCACGCGATCCGCAACCTGGCCCGGATCGGCATGGGCACGGTCAACATCCGCTGGTCGCAGCTCGGCTTCGGCAAGACCTCCTCCACCACCCCGGACGCCCAGACCCCGCGCAACATGATGGGGTTCAAGGACGGCACCCACAACATCGCCGGCACCGACACGGCGAAGCTCGCCGACCACGTCTGGGTCGGCCCCGGCGAGGGTCCGGAGTGGATGACCGGCGGCTCGTACCTGGTCGCCCGGCGGATCCGGATGCACATCGAGACCTGGGACCGCACCTCGCTCAAGGAGCAGGAGGACGTCTTCGGCCGTACCAAGGGCGAGGGCGCCCCGTACGGCAAGCCCAAGGAGCACGACGCGCCGGACCTCAAGGCGATGCCCGAGGACTCGCACGTGCGCCTCGCCCACCCGGACAGCAACGACGGCCTGATGATCCTGCGCCGCGGTTTCTCCTTCACCGACGGCACCGACGGCCTCGGCCGCCTGGACGCCGGTCTGTTCTTCCTCGCCTACCAGCGGGACAGCCGCAAGGCGTTCGTCCCGCTCCAGCAGCGCCTCGCCTCCAGCGACAAGCTCAACGAGTACATCCAGCACGTCGGCTCCGCCCACTTCGCCTGCCCGGCGGGCGTCCGCAAGCCCGGCGAGTGGTGGGGCCAGGCCCTGTTCGGCTGACCTGGCGCTCCCTTCCCCACGTACCACCTCTTCACCCCCAGGAGCCAGCGTGTTCGGCAACTACCTGATCGGCCTGCGCGAGGGCCTCGAAGCCAGCCTCGTCGTGTGCATCCTGATCGCCTATCTGGTCAAGACCGGCCGCAAGGACAAGCTCCCGCCGGTCTGGTCGGGGGTCGTGGCGGCCGTCGTCCTCAGCATGGCCTTCGGCGCGGTCCTCCAGTTCGGCTCCTCGCAGCTGACCTTCGAGGCCCAGGAGGCGCTCGGCGGCACTCTGTCGATCATCTCGGTCGGCCTGGTCACCTGGATGGTGTTCTGGATGCGGCGCACCGCCCGCCACCTGAAGACCGAACTGCACGGCAAGCTGGACGCGGCCATGGCGATGGGCACCTTCGCCCTGGTGGTCACCTCCTTCCTGGCGGTGGGCCGGGAGGGGCTGGAGACGGCGCTGTTCATCTGGTCGGCGGTGCAGGCCACCAACGACGGCTACAACCCGGTCATCGGCGCGGCGCTGGGCCTGCTCACCGCGATGGTGCTCGGCTGGCTGTTCTACCGGGGCGCGCTGAAGATCAACCTGGCGAAGTTCTTCACCTGGACCGGTGCCATGCTGGTCGTCGTCGCGGCCGGGGTGCTGGCGTACGGCGTGCACGACCTGCAGGAGGCCGGCTGGCTCGGCGGCCTGCACAACCAGGCCTTCGACATCACCAGCACCATCCCCAAGGACAGTTGGTACGGCACCCTGCTGAAGGGCGTGTTCAACTTCCAGCCGGACCCGACGGTGCTCCAGCTGGTCGTCTGGGCGCTCTACCTCGTCCCGACCCTGGCGGTCTTCTTCGGCCTCTTCGGCGGCAAGCCCGCGAAGCCCGTCGCGCCGACGGCCGGCTCCGCGAAGTCGGCGGCCTGACCGCGCCGCCGCCGGACCCCGTAGCACCTCGCAGCACCTCACCGCCCCGACCGGCACCCGCCGGCCGGGGCGGTTCGGCATGTCGGGGCCCCGCCCGGTGGGTACGCGTGGCGTGCCGGCGCAGCGGCGCCCCGCCGTCGACGCGGCGGCTCGTTACCGGGAGGTCCCGTAGGTGAGGAGGAAGACGACGAACACGGCGAGGCCGATCCCCGTCATGACCCAGCGCGCCACCGGTATCTCCCGGCGGAGGTGGTCCGCGTCGTGCTCCTGCCCGAGGTGCCGCTCGGCCTTGCCCCGCGCACCGGCCACCGACCACTTGCTGTAGCCGCAGGTGTCGCAGACGACCCGTACGGAGTCGGGCCGGCGGGAGACGATCCGTACGACGTGCTGGTGCCCGTCCGGATCCTCGCCCGTGATCCTGCTGTGCTCCATGGTCCGCCCCCTCCGGCATCCCCGCTTCGTACCGGGACATCGTGCCACGTGCCCCCGACAGCGGGCCCCGGCCGGGCATGAGGCCGGTCACACCGCGGCGCCCGGCCGACGGGCGGCCAGGTCGCCACCCGGCCCCCGTACGTCCCGGCCCCCGTACGTCCTGGCCCCCGGACGCCCAGGCCCACGGACGCCCTGGTCCGAGCACAGCCCGTCCCACGGACGCCCCGGTCCAGGCGCACCCCGGCGTACGCCGGACCGTGCGGCCTGCCACCGCGCACGGTCCGGCGCGGCCCCGCGCGGCCCCGCGCAGCGCCGTGCGGCGCCGTGCGGCGCCACCCGGCGCCGTGCCGCGCGGGCGCGCTCCCCGTCGCGAGCTGACCATCGGTCAAAAAGTTCACCTCCAGGGTCTACCCGCGTAAACCCCTGACGCGCCATGCTGGTTGCCAGCCCGGGCCGCTCCGCCCGGGGGCTTCCGCCTGCCCTCACGACGATTCTGGAGTCCCCGTATGCCTGCGATACGCACGCTGCACCGCGCCCTGCCGGCCGCCCTCGGCGCCCTGCTGCTGGCCCTCACCACCCTGCTGGCCGGCGCCGGTACCGCCCAGGCCGCCCTGCCCACCCCGGTGTCGGCCGCGACGGCCCGCTCCTACCTGGCGTCCATCGCGGCGACCGCGGAGACCCACGACGACACCTACGACCGGACGCTGTTCCCGCACTGGATCACCATCTCCGGCACCTGTAACACCCGCGAGACGGTCCTCAAGCGCGACGGCAGCGGCGTGGTCACGGACTCCGCCTGCGCCTCCGTGAGCGGCAGCTGGTCCTCGGTCTACGACAACGCGACCACCACCAACGCCTCCTCCTTCGACATCGACCACCTGGTGCCGCTGGCCGAGGCCTGGCGCTCCGGTGCCTGGGCGTGGACGACGGACCAGCGCAAGGCCTTCGCCAACGACCTGACCCGCCCGCAGCTGCTCGCCGTCTCCGCGAGCTCCAACCGCTCCAAGGGCGACCAGGACCCGGCCCACTGGCTGCCGCAGGCCTCCTACCAGTGCACCTACGCCCGTGCCTGGGTGCAGGTGAAGTACTACTACGGTCTCTCCGTGGACAGCGCCGAGAAGAGCACGCTCACCTCGATCCTCAACGGCTGCTGAAGCGCCTGCCGAAACGGCTGCTGACGAATCGTCCAAGCCGAAAGGGCTCCGCCCGCCGGGAACGTTCCCGGCGGGCGGAGCCCTTTCGACGTGGGGCCGGTCAGCCGGCTACTCGCTCTTGATCGCGGCCAGGATGTCCGTCCTGGCGGCCCGGCGGGCCGGCCAGACGGCGGCGAGCAGGCCGATCAGGGCGGCGGCGACCAGGAAGCCCAGGATCTGGACCGGCGGCACCACGGTGGTCATGTTCTTGAAGGTGTCCGCCATCGTGCGGGTGCCCGCCCAGGCGGTCACGATGCCCAGCAGCACCCCGACCAGTCCGCCGAACAGCGCGATCATCAGCGACTCCAGCCGGACCATCCGCCCGATGCCGCGCCGGTCCAGGCCGATCGCCCGCAGCATGCCGATCTCCCGGCGCCGCTCGAACACCGACATCGCCATGGTGTTGATCACGCCCAGGACGGCGATCACCACGGACATCCCCAGCAGGCCGTACATGATGTTCAGCACGGCGGTGACCAGCTGGCGGTTCTCGGCCTTGATGTCCTTGTCGCCCTTGACGGCGATCAGCGGGTTGCCGCCGGTGGCGTCGCGCAGGGCCTGCTTCAGTTTGGCGTCGGCGCCGTCGGCACCCTTGACCAGGACCTTCTCCGGTCCGCTGCCGAGCGCGGCGTGCGGGCCGACCACGGAGTCCGGGGCGACCAGGCCGGCCAGCGCGGTGTTGGCCGCCAGGACGCCGCCCACGGTCAGCGAGCCCTGGGTGCCGTCCGGGTAGGTGACGGCCAGGGTGGAGCCGGGCTGGAGGCCCATCCGCTCGGCGTAGCCGGAACTGGCCAGCAGCTTGCCCTGCTTGAGCGCGTCCGCGCTGCCCGAGGTGACCGTGACGGTGGCCAGCCGGTCGATGGTCGTGGCGTCCACCGCGGTGAGGTACTCGGTGTCGCCGTCGGCGCCGGTCTCGACCGGGACGGTGCGCACCACGCTCATCGCGCTGACGCCGGGCGTCCGGGAGATCTGGGGGGCGACCTCGGGCGAGAGCATCGAGAAGTTCTGCATGGCGACGGTGAAGTCGGCCTTCAGGTCGCTCGCGGTGGCCTCGTCCACGGCCTTGTTCACCGAGGCGCCGACCACGGTCAGCGCGGTGATCAGGGTGACGCCGATGGTGAGCGCGGAGGCGGTGGCGGCGGTGCGGCGCGGGTTGCGGACGGCGTTCTCCCGGGCCAGCTTGCCGGGCGTCCCGTACAGCCGGCTCAGCAGCGGGGCGAACAGCGCGATCAGCGGCCGGGCCAGCAGCGGGGTGAGCACGAAGACGCCGATCAGCAGCAGGCCCGCGCCGAGGCCGACCAGCTTGCCGCTCTTGGCGGTGGCGCCGGCGGCCAGGGCGGCGGCGCCGGCGGCGGTGAACAGCAGGCCGATCGCGTTGCGCACCCGCAGGCTCTTCTGCGAGGCGGGCTGCTCGCCCGAGCTCATCGCCGCGACCGGGGCGATCCGGGAGGCCCGCAGGGCCGGCAGCAGGGCGGCCAGCACGGTCACCACGACGCCGACGCCGACCGAGACGAGTACGGTGGACGGGGCGATCACCAGCGGGCCGTCCGGCAGGTTGGCCTCCAGGGGTCCGTTCAGCAGCGACCGCAGGCCGGAGGCGATGCCGATGCCGGCGAGCAGGCCGGCCACCGAGGCGGCCAGGCCGACCAGCGTCGCCTCGACCAGGACGGACAGGACGACCTGCTTGCGGCGGGCGCCGACGGCGCGCAGCAGGGCGAGCTCCTTGGTGCGCTGGGCGACGAGCATGGTGAAGGTGTTGGCGATGATGAAGATGCCGACGAAGAGCGCGATCGCGGCGAAGCCGAGCAGCACGCCGCTCAGGCCCTTGGTGCCCTGCTCGATCATCCGGTCCTGCTCGGCGGCGAGTTCGCGGCCGGTCCGGGTGTCGATCGCGCCGTCGCCCTGCGGGAGGGTGCTCCGGACGGCGGCGAGCAGCGCGGCGTCGTCGGCGCCGGGCGTGCCCTTGATGTCGATCTCGCCGAACCGGCCCGGGCTCAGGTAGAGCTGCTGGGCGGTCGCGGTGTCGAAGGCGGCGAGCGAGCCGCCGGAGACGACCCGGGGGTCGTTGGTCCGCACGGTGCCGGTGAGCTTCAGTTCCATCACCGGGCCGTTGACGGCGACGCGGACGGTGTCGCCGACCCGGTAGCCGCCCTTCTCGGCGGTCCTGGCGTCCAGCGCCACCTCGCCGGAGCCGCGCGGGCCGCGACCGTCGACGAGCGGGTAGCGCGGGTCGGCGCCGTCGGCACCGGGGACGTAGTTGGTGCCGGTGGTGGAGAAGCCGTCGCCGATCAGCGCGCCCTCGCGGTCGGCGATGCCGGCGAAGCCGGTGACCACACCGCGGGCCTCGGCGGCCCCCGGCAGCGTCGCGACCGCCCGGCGGGTCTCCTCGGTCAGCGTCGGCCCGGCGTCGGCCCGGCCGCCGTGGTCGTAGCCCTTGCCGACGGCGCCGCGGTCGCTGATGGTGACGGCGACATCGGTGTAGCTCTTGGCGCTCTGGGACCTGAGCGCGTTGCCGAGGGTGTCGGTGAAGACGAGCGTGCCGGCCACGAAGGCGATGCCGAGCATGACGGCGAGCAGCGTCATCAGCAGTCGGCCCTTGTGGGCCAGCACGTTGCGCAGTGCGGTGCGGTACATGAGGGAGTGTCAGTCCTGAGGGTCTGGGGCGGTGTCGGCCTGGGCGGGGACGGGGGCTAGCTGGTGCGGCCCTTGGCGTCGAAGCGGCGCATGCGGTCCAGGACGGTGTCGGCGGTGGGGTTGGGCAGTTCGTCGACGATGCGGCCGTCGGCGAGGAAGACGACGCGGTCGGCGTAGGCGGCGGCGACGGGGTCGTGGGTGACCATGACGACGGTCTGGCC
>NZ_JBHYYB010000043.1:0-71942 GCF_042752535.1 Kitasatospora sp. NPDC059327
CAGCTCTACCACTGCCTGCAGAGCCGGCAGCTCTTCGACGAACAACATGCGTTCACCTCCGGTCCCTCAGCGGCTCTGGCCGCGACGGCTTGACTAGTTAGGCACGCGAGATGTCTCTCGGAGTGGGGAGGGGTGGATCCCGCTTATCGGATCACAACCCACCGTCACAATCCCCTCACATACCGCCATCGGAGCGCGTGGCAACCCAAACGGCGGGCCCGCCGTCATCCATTCGAACGACGGCGGGCCCGAAGGTCCTTGACGTGACGTCAGGCGTCAGAGCACCTGGAGGTTCTTCCGCAGCTCGAACGGGGTGACCTCGGAGCGGTACTCCTCCCACTCCTGCCGCTTGTTGCGCAGGAAGAAGTCGAACACGTGCTCGCCGAGGGTCTCGGCGACCAGCTCGCTGCGCTGCATCAGGTCGATCGCCTCGCCGAGGTTCTGCGGCATCGGCTGGATGCCGAGGGCGCGGCGCTCCGCGTCGGTGAGCGCCCAGACGTCGTCGTCCGCGCCGGGCGGGAGTTCGAGGCCCTCCTCGATGCCCTTGAGGCCGGCCGCGAGGGTCACGGCGTAGGCCAGGTAGGGGTTGCAGCCGGTGTCCAGCGAGCGGACCTCGATGCGGGTGGAGCCCTGCTTGCCGGGCTTGTACATCGGAACGCGGATCAGGGCCGAGCGGTTGTTGTGGCCCCAGCAGATGTACGAGGGCGCCTCCCCGCCGGCGCCGGCGGTGCGCTGCGAGCCGCCCCAGATCCGCTTGTAGGAGTTCACCCACTGGTTGGTGACGGCGGCCGTCTCGGCGGCGTACTTCAGCAGGCCCGCGATGAAGGAGCGGCCGACCTTGGAGAGCTGGTACTCCGCGCCGGACTCGTGGAAGGCGTTGCGGTCACCCTCGAAGAGCGAGAGGTGGGTGTGCATCCCGGAGCCGGGGTGGTCGGAGAACGGCTTCGGCATGAAGCTGGCGTGCACGCCCTGCTCCAGCGCGACCTCCTTCATGACCAGGCGGAAGGTCATGATGTTGTCGGCGGTGGACAGCGCGTCGGCGTAGCGCAGGTCGATCTCCTGCTGGCCGGGGGCGCCCTCGTGGTGGGAGAACTCCACCGAGATGCCCATCGACTCCAGCATGGTGATCGCCTGCCGGCGGAAGTCGTGGCCCACCCCGCGCGGGGTGTGGTCGAAGTAGCCGGACTGGTCGGCCGGGATCGGCGCGGTACCGTCGCCGGGCAGGTTCTTCAGCAGGAAGAACTCGATCTCGGGGTGGGTGTAGAAGGTGAACCCGAGCTCCGAGGCCCGCTCCAGGGTGCGCTTCAGCACGAACCGGGGGTCGGCGAAGGACGGCGAGCCGTCCGGCATCAGGATGTCGCAGAACATCCGGGCCGTCCCGGGCGTCTCCGAGCGCCACGGCAGGATCTGGAAGGTGGTCGGGTCCGGCTTGGCGATCATGTCCGACTCGTAGACGCGGGCGAAGCCCTCGATCGCCGACCCGTCGAAGCCGATGCCCTCCTCGAAGGCCTGCTCCAGCTCCGCCGGCGCCACCGCGACCGACTTCAGGAACCCGAGCACGTCGGTGAACCACAGCCGGACGAAACGGATGTCACGCTCTTCGAGCGTCCGGAGCACGAACTCCTGCTGCTTGCCCATGGGGACAGTCTCACCTCTGCTCTTTACGTTCGTGTTACGCCCGGAAACCACCCCAAAGCGACTGTCCCCATCATGGCGGATCGCGGCCCCCAAGGGCAGTGGCGACCCCCTGGACGCGACATCGCGTCAGATCGACGATTAGACTCGCGGCATGCCCAATCTGCGTCTCGCCCTGTGCCAGACAGACCCCTGGGTCGGTGACCTCACCCGCAACGCGGACGAGGTGGTGCGCCGGACGGCGCAGGCCGTCGGGGCCGGAGCCCAGCTGGTCGCCTTCCCCGAGATGGCCCTGACCGGGTACCCGGTGGAGGACCTCGCGCTGCGCGGTTCGTTCGTCGAGGCGTCCCGGTCCGCGCTGGTCGCGCTGGCCGCGCGGCTGGCCGCCGAGGGGCTGGGCGGGGTACCGGTCGTGGTCGGCTACCTCGGCCGGTCCGACCGGGCCTCGCCGCGGTTCGGCCGGCCGGCCGGATCCCCCCAGAACTGCGCCGCGGTGCTGCACCGCGGCGAGGTGGTCCTCCGGTTCGCCAAGCACCACCTGCCCAACTACGGGGTGTTCGACGAGTTCCGCTGGTTCGTCCCCGGCGACCAGCTGCCCGTGCTGCGGCTGCACGGGGTGGACGTGGCACTGGCGATCTGCGAGGACATCTGGCAGGACGGCGGCCGGGTGAGCGCCGCCCGGGAGGCCGGCGCGGGCCTGCTGCTGGTGGTCAACGGCTCGCCGTACGAACGGAACAAGGACGACGTCCGGCTGGAGCTGGTCCGGCGGCGCGCGGCCGAGGCGGGCTGCCCGCTGGCCTACGTCAACATGGTCGGCGGCCAGGACGAACTGGTCTTCGACGGCGACTCGGTCGTGGTCGGCGCGGACGGCGAGGTGCTGGGCCGCTCGCCGCAGTTCGAGGAGCACCTGCTCGTCCTCGACCTCGACCTGCCGGCCGCCGACAACGACCACACCGACGGGCTGCTGCTCGCCGACGGCCTGCACCTGGTCCGCCGCGAACTGGGCGGCGAGCCGCTGCCCGCGCCGGCCGTGCCGCTCCGGGCCGAGGTGGCGCCCCGGATCTCCGACGAGGCCGAGATCTGGGCCGCGCTGGTCGCCGGCACCGCCGCGTACGTGCGCAAGAACGGCTTCCGCTCGGTGCTGATCGGCCTCTCCGGCGGCATCGACTCCGCGCTGGTGGCGGCCGTCGCGGTGGACGCGGTCGGCGCGGAGAACGTGCACTGCGTCTCGATGCCGAGCCGGTACTCCTCGCGGCACTCCCGGGACGACGCCGCCGAGCTGGCCCGCCGGACCGGGCTGCGCTTCCGGACGGTGTCGATCGCCCCGATGTTCGACGCCTACCTGGCGGCCACCGAGCTGACCGGCCTGGCCGAGGAGAACCTGCAGTCCCGGCTGCGCGGCACGCTGCTGATGGCGATCTCCAACCAGGAGGGGCACCTGGTCCTCGCGCCGGGCAACAAGAGCGAGCTGGCGGTCGGCTACTCCACGCTGTACGGCGACTCGGTCGGCGCGTTCGGGCCGATCAAGGACGTGTACAAGTCGCTGGTCTTCCGGCTGGCCCGCTGGCGCAACGAGGAGGCCGGGCGGCGCGGCGAGCCGGCGCCGATCCCGGAGCACACCATCGACAAGCCGCCGTCCGCGGAGCTGCGGCCGGACCAGGTGGACTCCGACTCGCTGCCCGACTACGACCTGCTGGACACCGTGCTGAGCCGGTACGTCGAGGGCGACCAGGGTCGGGACGCGATCGTGGCGGCCGGCTTCGACCCGGCGCTGGTCGACCGGATCGTCCGGCTGGTCGACACCGCCGAGTACAAGCGCCGGCAGTACCCGCCGGGCCCGAAGATCTCCGCCAAGGGCTTCGGCCGGGACCGCCGGCTGCCGATCACCAACCGGTGGCGCCGGGGCTGATCACCACCGGGTCGGGCCGGGGCCGGTCACCCACCGGTCGGTCGCACCGGGGCCGGTCACCCCTGGTAGCGATAGCCGGCGGCGATCGCGAGGTGGTCGCTGCCGTCCCGCTCCAGGGTGCGGGAGTCGGTGGGCTTGAGGCCGCCCTTGCTCATGATCTGGTCGATCCGGGCCATCGGGAAGGCCGCCGGCCAGCTGAACCCGAAGCCGTCGCCGGCCGCGCCCTGGGCCGAGCGCATCTGCGAGGTGACCGGGGCCAGGCTCCGGTCGTTCATGGTGCCGTTGAGGTCGCCGAGCAGCAGCACCTTCTTCAGCGGCTCGGCCTGGATCGCGTCACCGAGCGCCTGGGCGCTGGCGTCCCGCTGGTTGACGGTGAAGCCGCCCTCGGCCTTCAGCCGGACGGACGGCAGGTGCGCGACGTACACCGCGACCGGGCCCTGCGGGGTGGTGACCTGGGCGCGGAAGGCCCGGGTCCACCCCATCCGGATGTCGACCACCGAGACACCGCTGATCGGGTACTTGGACCAGAGCCCGACCGTGCCCTCGACCGCGTGGTACGGGTAGCTGTCGGCCAGCCCGCTCTCGTAGGCGCGCAGCGGCTTCCCGGCCAGCTCCTGGAGCGCGACCATCTGGGCGCCCGAGTCCTCCAGCAGCTTCACCGTGCGCTGCGGATCGGCGTTGAGGGCCGCCACGTTGTGGCTGACCACCGTCCAGTCCGGGGTGCCGCCGCTCTTGTCGCTGAGCAGGCCGCCGAACATGTTGAACCAGATCACCACGGGCAGCAGCAGCGCGATCAGCGCCGTGCCGGAGCGGCGCAGCAGCGCGGGCACCAGCAGGACCGGGACGGCCAGGCCGAGCCAGGGCAGGAAGGTCTCCAGCAGGCTGCCGAGGTTGCCGACGGTGTTGGGCACCTCGGCGTGGAAGGCCAGCAGGGCGGCGGTCAGCAGGGCGAGGACGGCGAGCAACAGGCCGCGCCGCCAGGTGGTGGCGCCCCGGGCGTCCCGACCCCAGCCGCGCAGCCCCAGGAAGCCGGCCCCCCGACCCCCGGGGCCGCCGGAGCGGCCCGCGCCGTCCGGACCGCCGGGGCGGTCGAAGCCGTCGGCGCCGTCCGGGCCGGTGCCGGTACCCCCGGCGGTGGCCGGTGCGCCGCCCCCCGCCTCCGGTGCCGCCCGGTCCGTCCAGTCCGCCTGCGCCATCCTGTGGCTCCCGTTCGTTCGTGCCGTCTGCCGGTCCGACGCGCGACGCCGCCGGAGAGCGGGCACGGTGCCGGACTGGTGCCGGTTTGATCGGATTCCCGGCTCAGCCTATGCCGGGACAGACGCGGGGCCGGTGGAGCGGGTTCCGGCGTGGCCCGGTTTGGTGAGCCAGGCCACGCCGCGGTCGGTGGGCCGGGTGACCGCTCAGACCTGGGCCGGACGCCAGAGCGGGCCGCCGAGTCCCTGGAGCAGGGCGTCGACCATCCGGACCGGCAGACCCGGGTCGTCCAGGTCGGAGTCCTCCCAGAGGACGGTGCGGGCGAGGATCGGGCCGAGCAGCAGGTCGGCGAGCAGTTCCTCGTCGAGGTCGGAGCGGAGTTCGCCCGCGGCGACACCCCGGCGGACGACCTCGCGGGCCATCATCCGGCGCGGCAGGATCACCCGCTCCCGGTAGGCGGCGTGCAGCTCGGGCCAGCTGTGCATCTGGCCGAGCGCGGCCCGCAGCACCCAGCGGGAGCGCTTGGCCAGGCCGCGGATGCGCATGTACTCGACCATCGCGATCAGGTCGTCCCGGACGGTGCCGCCGGTGGTCTCCGGGACGGGGGCCTCCAGCCGGCTGACCATGTCGATCAGCAGGGCCTCCTTGTTGGGCCAGCGCCGGTAGATGGTCGCCTTGCCGACCCCGGCGGCGGTGGCGATGCCCTCGATGGTCAGCTCGGGCAGCGTGGTGCCGCCCGCCATGAGCTCCTCGACCGCGGCGAAGATGGCCTGCTCGGCCGCCTCGCTGCGCGGGCGGCCCCGACGCGGGCCGGTGCAGGTCGACGCGGCCGTGGTGTCCGTCTTCATCCCCGCTTCTCTCCCTGGATGTTCGCGGGCGCGCGGCGCCGTTCCCTCTCCGATTGTCGTCCGTGGGCGGGCCCGGTGGAAGCCGCGGCACGAACGGTGGCCCTGCCCGGCCGGACGAGTCCGGCCGGGCAGGGCCCCATTGTCGCTCAGCACCGCCGTCGGCCGTGCCGCGCGAGCGCGGGTCAGGCGCCCGCGGCCTCGGTGCTGCGGGCCGGCTCGGTGGACCCGGACTGCTTCGCGGCGTCCACCGGACGCTCCTCCCGGACGGCGGTCGGGCCGCCCGGGGCGCCACCGGGGCCGCCCGCGGCCACCCGGCCGGGGAGCAGGAACCAGGCCAGCAGCGCGCCGACCGCGGTGACGCCGGCCGAGAGGCCGGCCACCACGTGCATCGCGTCGACGAAGGAGGCGTTGGCCGGACCGATCAGCCCGGCCCCCTGCGGGCCGAGCTTGCCGGCGACGGCCAGGGTGGCCTCCAGGGACTCGCCCGCCTTCTCCCGCAGCGCCTCGGTCGGCAGCTTGTCCAGCTGCTCGGCCATGCCGTCGCGGTAGACGGTGGAGAGCACCGCGCCGAGCACGGCGACGCCGAGCGAGCCGCCGACCTGGCGGAAGGTGTTGTTGATCGCCGAACCGGCGCCGGCCTTCTCCCGCGGCAGCGAGCCCATGATGGCGACGGTGACCGGCGGCATCACGTGCGCCATGCCGCTGCCCATCAGCAGGCCGAGGACCACCAGCACCCAGATCGGCGTGTCGACGTCCAGCAGCAGGTAGCCGAGGAAGCCGATCGCGATCAGCGCCATGCCGCCGGCACAGGTGGCGCGGACGCCGAAGCGGTCCACCACCAACCGGGCCCGCGGCGCGAACAGCAGCTGGGCGACGGCGAGCGGCAGCATCAGCACACCGGCCTGCAGGGCGCTGTAGCCGCGCACGCTCTGGATGTAGAAGACGCCGAAGAAGGAGACGCCCATCAGGGCGAAGAACACCACGCCGACGACGACCACGGAGGCGCTGAACACCTTGTTGCGGAACCAGGTGACGTCCAGGGCCGGGTGCGCGGTGCGGCGCTCGAACCAGACGAAGGCCACCAGCGCGACCACGCCGACCAGCATCGGCGCCCAGGCCTCGGGGGAGGTGAAGTCGGCCAGCTCGCCGCCCTTGATGATGCCGAAGATCAGCGCGACCAGGCCGATGATCGAGAGCAGCACACCGACCGGGTCGAGCCGGCCCGGGTTCGGGTCCTTGGACTCCGGCACCAGCAGGACCATGGCGATCAGGGCGACCACCACGATCGGGACGTTGATCAGGAAGACCGAGCCCCACCAGAAGTGCTCGATCAGCAGGCCGCCGGTGATCGGGCCGATCGCGATGGCCAGGCCGACCGCGCCGGCCCAGATGCCGATCGCCTTGGGCTGCTCGGCACGTTCGAAGACGTTCATGATGATGGCGAGCGTGGCCGGCATCGCCAGCGCGCCGCCGACCCCCATCAGCGCGCGGTAGCCGATGAGTTCACCCGGCGAGGCGGCCAGCGAGGAGAGCAGCGAGGCGATCCCGAAGACCACCATGCCGGCCAGCAGGGCGCGCTTGCGGCCGAACCGGTCACCGAGCAGGCCCGCCGTGAACAGCAGCCCGGCGAAGACCAGGGTGTACGAGTTGATCGACCATTCCAGGTCGCTCTGGCTGGCGCCGAGCCCGGTGGGTGCCGGGGACGCGATGGTCTTCATCGCGACGTTCAGGATCGAGTTGTCGAGAACGACGACGAGCAGGGCGAGCACCAGGGTGCACAGGATCGCCCAGCGTCGGCGGTGGATGGCTTCCGGCACGCGAGGTGGCGCGGCTGCGGTGGTCATTGCGGCTTTCCCGTCCGTGGTGGCGTGTCACTGGCGGGCAATTCCGAGTCGTGTGCGTCTCGTAACCCCCGGGTCAGCCTAGCGCGACTTTCGATACGAGACGAATCCGTTTCGTAAAGTTCAGGCAAAGGGTCACCGCCGGGTCCGCACGGCCGCCGGTCTCCGCCGTGCCCGGACCTCCGGCGCGCGCCCCGGGCCCCCGACGCACCCGGACCCCCGGGGCGGGCCGGCCTCCGGTGTGCCGCAGATCGCAGCGCGGCCGGGGCACGCCTCTTTGCGCCCGGGCCGGGGCGTGCAAGCATGGAGGTGATCCGGGGACGCCGCACGGCGCCACGAGACGACAACCCTTCAGGAGCCTGTTCGATGAACGCTTCTTCGCCTTCGCCTGCCCAGAACCAGGCGTCGACCGCGACCCTCTACGGCGGGGTCACCAACCGCCGCGTCACCGTACGCGATCTCGCCGCCGCCAAGCAGCGCGGCGAGAAGTGGTCGATGCTCACCGCCTACGACGCCCTCACCGCGGGCGTCTTCGACGAGGCGGGCACCCCCGTCCTGCTGGTCGGCGACTCGGCGGGCAACTGCCACCTCGGCTACGAGACCACCGTGCCGGTGACCATGGATCAGATGGTGATGCTCTCCGCCGCCGTCGTCCGCGGCACCAAGCGGGCGATGATCGTCGCCGACCTGCCCTTCGGCTCCTACCAGGAGTCCCCCGCGCAGGCGATGCACAACGCCGCCCGACTGATGAAGGAGGCCGGGGTCGGCGCGGTCAAGCTGGAGGGCGGGGAGCGCAGCGCCCGTTCGATCGAGCTGCTGGTCGAGGCCGGCATCCCGGTGATGGCGCACATCGGCCTCACCCCGCAGTCCGTGCACGCCTTCGGCGGCTACCCCGTCCAGGGCCGCGGTGACGAGGCGGCGCACCAGCTGCTGCGCGACGCCAAGGCCGTCCAGCAGGCCGGCGCCTTCTCGGTCGTCCTGGAGGCGGTCCCCGCCGAGCTGGCCGCCCAGGTCACCGAGCAGCTGGCGATCCCCACCGTCGGCATCGGCGCGGGTGTGGACACCGACGCCCAGGTGCTGGTCTGGACGGACATGGCCGGGATGACGGCGGGCCGGGTGCCGAAGTTCGTCAAGCAGTACGCCGACCTGCGGGCCGTCCTCGGCGAGGCCGCCCGCGAGTTCGCCGCGGACGTGCAGTCCGGCGCCTTCCCGGCCCCGGAGCACACCTTCCACTGACCGGCCGGCCCGGCCCCGCTCCACCGCGAGCGGGGCCCCGGCCGTGCCCGTCGGCCTCCGGGCCGGGCGCCCGGGACGCCCACGACAGCGGCGCGACAGCGCGATGACAGCGGCGCGCCCGGCCGCTGCCCCGGTGACAGCGGGCCGACAGCCGGGTCGGACAGCCTGGGGGCATGACACGAATCGCCATCGCCCCGAACGACCGGGGACCCGCCGAAGGCAACGCCGTCGAGGTCCGCGGCATCGTCAAGCACTACGGCGCGACCAAGGCACTCGACGGTGTCGACCTCACCGTCCGCGAGGGCACCGTCCTCGGGGTGCTCGGCCCCAACGGAGCCGGCAAGACCACACTCGTCCGGGTCCTCTCCACCCTGATCAAGCCGGACGCCGGCACCGCCTTCGTCGGCGGCTACGACGTCCTGCGCCAGCCCAAGCAGCTGCGCCGCACCATCGGCCTGACCGGCCAGTACGCCTCCGTCGACGAGATGCTCTCCGGCTACGAGAACCTCTACCTGATCGGCCGGCTGCTGGACCTCTCCCGCAAGGACGCCAAGGCCCGCGCCACCGAGCTGCTGGAGCGCTTCTCGCTCACCGAGGCCGCCAAGCGCGTCGCCAAGACCTACTCCGGCGGCATGCGCCGGCGCCTCGACCTGGCCGCCAGCATGATCGGCCGGCCCCGGGTCCTCTACTTGGACGAGCCCACCACCGGGCTGGACCCGCGCACCCGCAACGAGGTCTGGGACGAGGTGCAGCGGATGGTCGGCGAGGGCACCACGGTGCTGCTCACCACCCAGTACATGGAGGAGGCCGAGCAGCTCGCGAACGAGCTGACCGTGATCGACCGCGGCCGGGTGATCGCCTCCGGCGGAGTGGCCGAACTCAAGGCCCAGGTCGGCGGCCGGACCCTGCAGGTCCGCCCGGCGCACCCGGCCGAGCTGCCCGAGATGGCCCGCTGCCTGCACGAGACCGGCATCGCCGAGGCCACCGTCTCCGCCGACGCCGGCCTGCTCTCGATACCGATCACCGACGAGGCCCAACTGACCTCCGTGATCGGGGTGCTCGGGACCCGCGGCTTCGCCGTCGCCGGGATCGACACCCGGGTGCCCAGCCTGGACGAGGTCTTCCTCACCATCACCGGCAAGTCCGCGACCGCCGCGACCGCCGCCCCGAGCCTCGCCAAGGAGCCCGTCGCATGACCACCGCAACGCTCGCCCCCGTCCGGGCGGAGGACACCCGGATCGGCGTCGCCGGCACCCTCCGGCACATCGGGGCCCTGACCCGCCGCAACCTGATGCGGATCAAGGCCGACCCGGAGTCGATGTTCGACGCGGTGCTGATGCCGGTCATCTTCATCGTGCTCTTCGTCTACGTGTTCGGCGGCGCGATCTCCGGAGGCCAGGACGCCTACAAGCAGTACCTGATCCCCGGTCTGCTCGGACAGACCGGGATCACGCTGGCGATGGCCGTCGGCACGGGCCTGAACAGCGACTTCCAGACCGGGGTGATGGACCGGTTCCGGACGCTGCCGATCGGCCGCGCCTCGGTGCTGATCTCCAAGATCGTCGCGGAGAACTGCCGGGCGCTGCTCTCCTTCACCATCCTGATCGGCTTCGCGATGATCCTCGGCTTCGAGGTGCGGACCGGCCCGCTGGAGCTGCTGGCCGCGATCGGACTCTCGCTGCTGTTCGGCATGTCGGTCGTCTGGATCTCGATGCTGCTCGGCATGGCGATGAAGAGCGCCCAGGCCGTCCAGGGGGTCTCCATGCTCGTCCTGATGCCGTTGCAGTTCGGCAGCTCGATCTTCGCGCCGACCGGCACCATGCCGGGCTGGCTGCAGTCCTTCACCAACGTCAACCCGCTCTCGGCGCTCGCCGACGCCTGCCGGGCGCTGCTCAACGGCGAGGGCGCGGTGGCCCACCCGGTGCTCATCGTGCTCGGCTGGTCGATCGGCATCACCGCGGTGTTCGCGCCGCTCGCGGTGGCCCGCTTCCGCAAGCGGACCTGACGGTCCGACCCCCGGTCAGGCCGGCCGGTCGACCCCTGGGACGGGGGGACGGCCGGCCGGCCAGTCGGTCAGCAGTTCCAACAGGTCGCCCGCCTGCTTGACCGACAGGCCGACGGCCTCCCGCTGGGCCGCGACGAACCCGGCCTCGCCGAGCAGGGCACGCAGACTCTCCTCGGCCCGCTCGCTCTCCATCCGGTCCAGGTAGCCGCCCTTCGGCCCGTTCAGACCGGCGTGCGCGCCGAGCAGGACGGCCGCCCGGCGGGCCGCCTCCAGGTCGTGGTCGCGTTCCGCGAAGGCGCGCAGCACCCCGATCGCCGGCGGCACCAGCATCACCGCCATCTGCTCCGCGAAACCGCTCGCCGACTCCGGCACGTCCCGCAGGCGCCGGCGGCCCTCGCTCAGCAGCTCCATCCCGCCCTCCGGGTCCCCGGCGCGGGCGACGATCCAGCCCCGGGTGACCATCAGCATCCCGCCGACCAGACCGGGGGCGAAGGGGCCCACCCTGGTGGCGTTCAGCTCGTCCAGCTGGCGCAACGCCTCGTCGTACTCCTCGCGCTGGGCGAGGATGCCGCAGAGCATCAGACGCCCGAAGAGCAGCGCACCGCTGGAGGCCTGGGTCTCGCCCGGCTCGATCCCGGCCAGGGCGTCCCGGATGTGCCGCTCGCCCTCGGCGAGGTCACGGCCGAGCATCGCGCTGCCGAGCTGCACCCGCAGCATCGGCACCTCCTGCGGGGCACCCAGCAGCTCGGCCAGCTCGATCGCCTGCCGGTACGCGTCGACGGCCTCGTCGGCCCGGCCCTGGTTGGCCATCGACTCGCCGCGGGCCGCGTAGGCCTGGGACATCCCCCAGCGGTCGCCGGAGCGCCGGAACAGCTCCAGGGACTCCTCGCCGTCCAGCAGGGACTGCTCCATCCCACCGGGCCAGTCGTTCATCATCTTGGCCCGGATCTGCAGGACGAACGCCAGGTCGTTGTCACTGCCGTGCAGCCGGCAGCCCCGCACCGCGTCGTCCAGCAGATCGGTCAGCAGCTCCAGCCGGCCGGCCAGGAAGGCCCCGAACACCCGCATCAGGCCCGGGAACCGGTAGGCCTGCGGGAGGTCCGGGGTGTAGACCGCCAGCAGTTGCTGGGAGAGCCCCAGCGCCTCCCGGTCGACCAGCACCTCCAGATTGCCCTCGAAGAGCCCGACCAACCGGTACATCACCAGCTCGCGGCGGGCCTCCGCCGCCACCTCGGGCGGCAGCGGCATGCCGTACTCCAGCACCGGCCGGCTCAGCGGCACCACCGGCAGGGAGTCCGGACCGAACGGATCCGGGCCGATCGCGCCGACCGCCTCGTACCACTCCCGGGCCTCCAGCCCGAAGCCGCGCAGCGACCAGTACCAGCTCATCCCCAGCACCAGGACCAGCGCCTCGTGCTCGTCGCCGCGGTCCACCGCCCGCCGCAGCGCCGCCCGGATGTTGTCCTGCTCGCGTTCCAGCACCGCCAGCCAGGCCAGTTGCTCCGGCCCGTGCAGGTGCAGCTCGGCGGTGCGGACCAGCTCGCGGAAGTGCTCGACGTGCCGGCGCCCGGTCTCGCCGCGTTCGGCCGCCTCGGCCAGCCGCTCGACGGCGTACTCGTGGATGGTCTCCAGCATCCGGTAGCGCGGCAGGCCCTCGCCGCCCAGGTCGGCCACCAGCAGCGACTTGTCGACCAGGGAGAGCAGGACATCCGCGACCTCCTCGCGGGGCACCTCGGCCTCGTCGGCGCAGACCGCCTCGGCGTCCTCCAGCCGCCAGCCGCCGGCGAAGACCGAGAGCCGGCGCAGCACCGCCCGTTCCTGGGTGCCGAGCAGGTCCCAGCTCCAGTCGACCACCGCCCGCAGGGTCTGCTGGCGCGGCAGCAGGGTCCGGCTGCCGGCGGTGAGCAGCGCGAACCGGCTGTCCAGGCGGTCGGCGATCTGGCGGGCCGTCATCACCCGCAGCCGGGCGGCGGCCAGTTCGATGGCGAGCGGCAGGCCGTCCAGCCGGCGGCAGATCTCGGTGCAGGCGGCCGGCTCGCTCTGCGGGTCGAAGCCGGGCCGGGCCTCGGCGGCGCGCTCCGCGAGCAGGCGCAGCGCCACCGGGTCGGGCAGCGGCTCGACCGGCAGCACGCGCTCGCCGGGGACGCCGAGCGGTTCGCGGCTGGTGGCCAGGACGGTGAGGCCGGGGCACTCGGCGAGCAGCTGGTCGGTGAGGTCGGCGGCGGCCTGGATCAGGTGCTCGCAGTTGTCCAGGACGAGCAGCATCCGGCGGTGGCCGCAGTACTCGACCAACCGGCGGACCGGGTCTTCGGCGCGGTTCTCCAGTGCCTCGGCCACCAGGCTCCCGGTGTGCAGCACCGTCTCGCGCAGCCCGAGCGCGGAGACCACCGCGGCCGGGGCGGCCTGCGGGCTCTCCAGCGGGGCGAGCTCGGCCAGCCAGACCCCGTCCGGCCAGCGGCCGGCGCCCTGCTCGGCCCGGCCGGCCTCGATCGAGAGCCTGGTCTTGCCGGAGCCGCCGGGGCCGGTCAGGGTGACCAGCCGGCTGCCCGCCAGCGCGGCGCGCAGCGCGCCGAGGTCGTCCTCCCGGCCGACGAAGCTGGTGAGCCGGCCGCGCAGGTTGCCCCCGCCCCGGGGCGGCTGGGGCGTCCGCGCCGGAGCCTGCTCGGGGGTCGTCGCCTGGTGGGGAGCCGGTCCCCGCCCGGGGGCCGGTGCCTGAGCGCGGACGGGCGGCGGCCCGGGCGCCTCGACCGGGGCCAGCAGCTCGGCGTGGAGGTCCTGGAGCCGGCGGCCCGGATCCGCGCCGAGCTCGTCCGCCAGGGCGCACCTGGTCCGCTCGTAGTGGCGCAGTGCCTCGGCGGTGCGCCCGCTCTCGTGCAGCGCCCGGACCATCAGGTACTGCAGGGACTCGTCCAGCGGCTGCCGCTCGCAGAGTTCGGCGAGCTCGGCGGTCAGCTCGGCGGCCCGGCCGAGGCCGAGGTCGGCGGTGATCCGGTGCCGGCGGGCCTCGTCCCGCTGGGCCTCCAGCCGGGTGGCGGGGCCGCCGGGGTCGGGCAGGTCGGCGAGGGCCGGTCCGCGCCAGAGCGCCAGAGCGGCGCGCAGGCGTTCGGCGGCCAGCGCGTGGTCGGCCTCCTCCAGGGCCCGGCGGCCCTCGCCCGCCAGCCGCTGGAAGTCGCCGAGGTCCGTCCGCGGCTCGGTGAGCCAGTAGCCGGCCGGGCCGGAGCCGACCCGGTCGCGGCCGATGGTGCGGCGCAGCCGGCCGACCAGGGTCTGCAGCGCGGCGGAGGAGTCCTGCGGTGGTTCGGTGTCCCACACCTCGTCGACCAGGAGGTCGGCGGGCACCGGCCGCCCCTGCCGCAGGACCAGCGCGGCGAGCAGTGCCCGCAGCCGGGCACCGCCCAGCGCGACCGGCGTGCCGTCGTCGTGGTGGGCGGTGGTGGTACCGAGGATGCCGTAGTGCACCCGCCCATTCTGGTCGATGGCCGGTGGTGTGACGTACCCGGTTTCCGCGACCGGGTCCCCGAGACCGGAACCGGAGCCCGGGCGCCGTACGTTCACCGGGAACGGCTTGTCCGGCAGCGGGCCCGCCGGGCATGATCGGTCCCCGGCCCGCACCCCAGACCCCCGGAGCAACCACGCCATGACCTTCGCCGCAACGCAGCGCTCGCGCAGCGAGGACCGACGGATCAGCCCGGTGTTCTGGGCCATGCTGGCGACCCTCGTGACCTCCGGCTGGGCGGTCTACGCGGGCTACGGCAACGCCCGGTTCGGGATCTTCCTGTTCGTGGTGGCGGGCTGGATGGTCTCGCTCTGCCTGCACGAGTACGCCCACGCCCGGACCGCGCTGCACGGCGGCGACATCACCATCGGGGCCAAGGGCTACCTCACGCTCAACCCGCTCAAGTACACCAACGCGCTGCTGAGCTTCGTCCTGCCGATCGTCTTCGTGCTGCTCGGCGGCATCGGCCTGCCCGGCGGCGCGGTCTGGATCGAACGGCACCGGATCAACGGGCGGCTCAAGCACAGCCTGATCTCGGCGGCCGGCCCGCTGGTGAACCTGCTCGCCGCGGTGCTGCTCCTGGTCCCGGTCGGCGCCGGCTGGCTGGACGGCGGCGAGGTGCACGCGGTCTGGAACGGGTACGAGCTGAGCGTGGCGCCGCTGGCCCTGGCCCTGGGCTTCCTCGGCATGCTGCAGCTCAGCGCGACACTGCTGAACCTGCTGCCGGTGCCGGGCCTGGACGGCTACGGGATCATCGAGCCCTGGCTGTCCCACAAGGCCCGCCGGGCGGTCGAGCCGTTCGCCCCGTACGGGATGCTGGCGGTCTTCGCGCTGCTCTGGCAGCCCGAGGTGAACCACTACTTCTTCGAGGCCGTCTACGGCGTGATGGACCTGCTCGGCGTCGACCGGGCGTACGCCCAGGTGGGCCGCGACCTCTTCAGCTTCTGGAAGAACTAGCGGAACCGGCCGGTCAGGAGGCCTCGGCCCGCTCGGCGGCGGCCTTCGCCAGCTTCTCGCGGCGCAGGTTGAGCCACAGGACGTTGCTGGCGACGCCCGCCAGCGGGATCCAGACCAGGCCCACCCAGTTGCCCCGCACCACGGAGACCACGGCGGCGGCCAGGGCGAGGACAACGACGATCGAGGCGAAGAGGGACGTGCGGGGCATGGCGGGGGGCTCCTAAGGCCGGGTGACGGTCGGCCCCCATTCTCGCCGACCTCACCCCCGGCCCGGGCCGGGGGTGAGGTCGGCGCGCCCGCCGCCGGTTCGGACGCCCGGCCGCCGTCGGCGCGGGAGTCGCTCCGGGTGCGCTCCGGGTGCGCTCCGGCTGTCGTGCCGGCCTGCCGTGCGGGTGTCGCTCCGGGCGTCGGCTCAGACGTCGGTGATCCGCAAGCCCGCGTGCGCCTTGTAGCGGCGGTTGACCGAGATCAGGTTGGCCACCAGCGACTCCACCTGGTGCGCGTTGCGCAACCGGCCCGCGAAGATGCCGCGCATCCCCGGGATCCGGGCGGCCAGCGCCTGGACGATGTCGGTGGCGGCGCGCTCCTCGCCGAGCACCATCACGTCGGTGTCGATCCGCTCGACCGACTCGTCCTGGAGCAGCACCGCCGAGAGGTGGTGGAAGGCGGCGGTGACCCGGGAGTCCGGCAGCAGCGCGGCGGCCTGCTGGGCGGCGCTGCCCTCCTCCGGCACCAGCGCGTACGCGCCCTGCTTGTCGAAGCCGAGCGGGTTGACGCAGTCCACCACGATCTTGCCGGCCAGCTCCTCGCGGAGGGCGGAGAGGGTGGCGGCGTGCCCGTCCCAGGGCACGGCGACGATCACGATGTCGCTCTCGCGCGCGGTGGTCGCGTTGTCGGCGCCGCGCACGCCGAGGCCGAGTTCGGCCGCCGAGGCCTCGGCGCGGGCCGCGTCGCGCGAGCCGATGATCACCTGCTGGCCGGCCTTGGCGAGCCGGTGGGCGAGCCCCCGCCCCTGGTCGCCGGTGCCGCCGAGGACACCGACCACCAGCTGCGAGACGTCCGGCAGCTCGTGGGCCGGGTTTGTCGCTGATTCGAGGGAAGTCATGGGCAGATCCTGCCAAACGCCCGGCCCCCCGCGACATTCTGTGGCGTATGGACGCGGTGAGAGTTTCGGCACTCCGGAAGCGGCTGACCGGCACGGGCTGGCTGGAGGCGGTCGGCGGCTTCGCCGGCTCGCTGCGGCACGCGGTCTCCCGACGCGGGGCCGGCGACCTGCTGCTGGTCGGCACCGAGGGGTACGAGCCCTGGCACCTGGCCGCCCATCTGGACGACGAGGCGGCCTGGTCCGACGTCCCCCGGCTGGCGCCGGTCCTGCTGCGCCACCGGGTGCCCGCGCGGGCACCGGCCCACCTGGCGCACGGACTGCGGCGGCTGACCGAGGCCGGGCGCGGGACGACCGTGCTGGTGGTGGCGCCGACGGCGGCCGGGGCGCCGCTGCTCGAACGGGTCCACGACGCCCGGCGCGGCGGGGCGACGGTGCTCGCCCTGGACGGCCTTCCCGGGCCGGCCGGGCTGGCGGATCTCGCGCACGAGCGGCTGGCGGTCGGCACCGCCGAGGAGGAGCCGTTCGACCTCGCGCAGCACCTGGTCGGCGCCGCGGCCGGGCAGGCACCGGGCCGGCGCGGCCCGCTCGACCGGCTGGCGGCGCTCGCCGGGCGGCTGACGGCGGGGCCCGGGCTCAGCCGCTGGTAGCCGGGGACCGGCGGGCGGCCGCCCGCCGGGGCGGCACGGGCGGCACAGGGCCCGCGGCACAGGGCCCGCGGCACAGGGCCCGCGGCACAGGGCCCGCGGCACGGGGCCCGCGGCACGGGGCCCGCGGCCGAAAATCCGTTGCGGCCCGGCGTGGCGGCCGCCGAGGATGGTCGTTCGTGACCGAAGCCGAACCACCTCCGAACGGGCGGCTGCGCACGCTGCTGAGCTCGCTGCGCCCCGACCTGGCCCCCTGGCACTCCTCCCGGGACTTCCGGCTGCTCTGGCTCTCGGGCTGCGTGACCAGCCTCGGCAGCTATCTGACGTACGTCGCCGTGCCGATGCAGATCAAGGACCTCACCGGCTCCTCCTTCGCGGTCGGGCTGGTCGGTGCCTTCGAGCTGGTCCCGCTGATCGTCTTCGGCCTCTGGGGCGGTGCCCTCGCCGACGCGCTGGACCGCCGCAAGCTGGTGCTGTTCTCGGAGGCCGGGCTCGGTGTGCTGACCGGCCTGCTGCTGCTCAACGCGCTGCTGCCGACGCCGGTGCTCTGGCCGGTCTACCTGGTGGCCGCCCTGGTCGCCGCCACCGACGGTCTGCAGCGCCCGGCGCTGGACTCGCTGACCCCGCGGATCGTCCCGCACGACCAGCTGACCGCCGCCTTCGCCCTCAACTCCCTCTACCGCAACGCCGGTTCGGTGGCCGGCCCGGCGCTGGCCGGGATCATCGTGGCCTTCGCCGGGGTGCAGACCGCGTACGCGCTGGATGTGCTCACCTTCGGTGCCTCGCTGCTGCTGCTCGCCCGGATCCGGGCGGTACCGCCGCCCACCGGCGCCGAGAGGCCGTCCGTCCGGGCGGTGCTGACCGGGGTCCGCTACGCCTGGAGCCGCAAGGACCTGCTGGGCACCTACGCCATCGACACCTGCGCGATGCTGTTCGCCTTCCCGGTGGCGATCTTCCCCTTCCTGGCCTCGGAGCTGGGCGCCGACTGGGCGCTCGGCCCGATGTACGCGGCCTCCGCGGTGGGCGCGCTGGCGGTCTCGGCCACCAGCGGCTGGACCTCCCGGGTCCACCGGCACGGCCGGCTGCTGGTGGTGGCCGCGCTCGGCTGGGGCGCGGCGATGGCCCTGGCCGGGCTCTGCGGAAGCGTCTGGCCGGTCCTGCTCTGCCTGGCCCTGGCCGGCGGCGCCGACCAGATCAGCGGGATCGCCCGCTCGACCATGTGGAACCAGTCCATCCCCGACGAGGTGCGCGGCCGGATGGCCGGTGTCGAGCTGCTCAGCTACTCGGTCGGCCCGCAGCTCGGCCAGGTCCGGGCCGGCGGGATGGCCGGCCTCGTCGGCGTCCGGGCCTCGGTCTGGGCGGGCGGCGTGGCGTGCGTGGTCGGGGTGGTGGCCCTGGCCGCCGCCCTGCCCAGCCTGCTCTCGTACGACGACCGCACCGACCCGCACGCGGCGGCGGTGCGCGCCGAGCACGCGAGGGCCGAGGAGGAGCGGGCCCGGGCGGCGGTCTGACCGGCCCGGTTCCACCCCATGAGAAAGTAAGTGACACAGCGCGGCTTAGCCTATTACGCTGACCTTCGTCGACGTGCGGCGAGCGAAGGGGTGGCCATGCTGGAGACCACGACGGAGAACGTCGTACGGAGCTGGGTGGACGGGTGGGTCGTGTCGCGGTCGGCGGCGCCGCCGATCGTGGAGCCCTGGGGGTACACCGTCGATGTCGGCGTCACCGGCCAGGTGAGCAGGCACGTCCTGGACGCCACTGGCGACGCCGTCCGGGAGGCCGACGTCCGCAAGGTGGCCGGCGGGGTCCGCGCCCCGGGCGTGTGGCTCAAGATCTTCGCGGAGCCGGCGGTCGTCGCCCCCTGGCTCGGGCCGCACTGGTGGGTCGACGACGAACCGGCCTTCCTGATGACCGTCCCGCTCGCCCCCGCCCACGGGCTCACCGCCCCAGCGGGCTACCGCCTGCGGACCTGGTCCCGCGGCGGCGTCGTCCGTGCCCTGGTCACCGCCGAGGACGGTGCGCTGGCGGCCCGCGGCCAGATCGCCGCCACCGGCGCGACCGCCGTCGCCGACCAGATCGAGACCGCCGCCGAACACCGCCGCAAGGGCCTCGGCTCGCTGGTCGTGCGGACCCTGGCGGGCGCGGCGCACGAGCAGGGCGCCCAGACCGGTGTCCTGGCCGGGACGCCCGACGGGCACGCGCTGTACACCACGCTCGGCTGGCGGGTGCTCGCGCCGCTGACCAGCGCCAAGTACGTCGGTCCGCGGGGCGGCTGACGCCGCGCCACCGCGCGCGCTCCCGGACCCGCCGCGGCCGGCGGGCCCGGGGCCGGGGTCAGCTCCCGCCGCCCTCCGCCGGCCGGTCGTTCCAGCGCTCGTCGTCCTTCTTCCACTCGCGGTTGCGTTCCTCCGCGGTGTCCAGCGCGCGGCCGGCCTCCTCGCGGGTGGCGTACGGGCCGAGGCGGTCCTTGGCGGGGCACTCCGGCCCCTCCTCCACCTTGGCGTGCTTGATGCAGTAGAACCACTCGCCCGGCAGTCCGGTCGGCTTGCGGTGGAATCCCAAGGACATGGCGGTCACTCCCGTTCGACGGACCTGTCGTACTGATCATTCCCCGCGACCGCCCGCCCCGCACACCCCCCGGGCGACCGGGAGCCGGCGGATAGACTCGCGACCATGGCTCTCGTACCCGGCATCCAGTCCCCCACCCGCAAGGTTCCGGCGCACATCGCACGCCCCGAGTACGTCGGACGGCCCGCGCCGACGCCGTACACCGGGCCCGAGGTGCAGACCGCCGAGACCATCGAGAAGATGCGGATCGCGAGCCGGATCGCCGCCCGGGCGATGGAGGAGGCCGCCAAGCTGATCGCGCCGGGCGTCACCACCGACGAGCTGGACGCCGTCGCCCACGCCTACATGTGCGACCACGGCGCCTACCCGTCCGACCTGGGCTACCGGGGCTTCCCCAAGTCGATCTGCACCTCGATCAACGAGGTGATCTGCCACGGCATCCCGGACTCGACCGTGCTGCGGGACGGCGACATCGTCAACATCGACGCCACCGCGTACATCCACGGGGTGCACGGCGACCTCAACGCCACCTACCTCTGCGGCGACGTGGACGAGGAGTCCCGGCTGCTGGTCGAGCGCACCCGGGAATCGCTCAACCGGGCGATCAAGGCGGTCAAGCCGGGCCGGCAGATCAATGTGATCGGCCGGGTGATCGAGTCCTACGCGAAGCGCTTCGACTACGGCGTGGTGCGGGACTTCACCGGGCACGGCATCAACACGTCGTTCCACTCCGGCCTGATCATCCCGCACTACGACAGCGAGCGGGCCACCGAGGTGATCAAGCCGGGGATGACCTTCACCATCGAGCCGATGCTGACCCTGGGCACCTACGACTACGAGATCTGGGCCGACGGCTGGACGGTCGTCACCAAGGACGGCAGGCGCACCGCCCAGTTCGAGCACACGCTGGTCGTCACCGCCGACGGCGCGGAGATCCTGACCCTGCCGTAGGCCCGCTCCCCCGCTGAACGCGTCCTCGAACCTCCCGTGCGCGGGGGTTCGAGGACGGGCCTAACCGATCAGCCACTGCTCCTCGGCGACCGCGCCCACCTCGGTGCAGGCGTCGGTGAGCACGTCCAGGACGCGCAGCGGATCCGGCAGGGGCTGCTCGGGCCCGCGGAGCCAGCGCACCTGCGAGCCGTCCGGCAGCGCGGCCGGGGGCAGCAGGGTGTACGAGCCGCGGCAGTGCCAGCGCAGGCCGGGGTGCTCGGACATGGTGTCCGGCGTGGAGTCCAGCGCGCTCGGCCACCACTCGTCCTCGTCCACCGGGGTGCCCCTGGTGGCGGTGAAGAAGAGGTGGCGGTCCTCGCCGACGGCGGCCACCGGGCCCTCGACGCCCAGCGCGGCCAGGCGGTCGAGCGCCAGCCGGCCGGCCTCGGCCGGTACGTCCAGGACGTCGTGGGCACGGCCGGTGGCGGTGATGAAGTTGGCCCGGGGATCCCGGGACAGCCAGCGGGCGACCTGCTCCGGGTCGACGGTCGCCTGGGTCTGCCAGGCGAAGGAGACGGGGTGCTGCGCGGGGGCCGGACAGGCCACCCGGTCGCAGGAACAGCGGTAGCCGGCCGGATGGGCGGCGGGTGCGAGCGGGAAACCGGCGCGCACGGCACCGAGCAACTGATCCAGCCGGGCGGCGGGACTCTCCGCATCGGCCGACCTGGCCCGCTCACGATCACGCTTCTGCCACCAGGTCGTCCACCTGCTGCCGGCTTCCATCGGGCCCCTTCCGCGCACTGCCGTGCCTGGTGTGACACAGCATTCGACGTACCACTCCGACGCAACGCACAGCGCCCCCCGCTGCTTCCCGGGACGGTGCTCGGCCCTGCTGTCCGCGCCCCGCCGGCCGGAGCCGGGGTTGCCGGGCGACCGACGCCCGGGCCACGGAACGGAGTCGCGGCAGTACGGGAACTGCGGCTCGGCGGCCCGGCGGGCACACCGCTGTGCGCCGCACCCGGCCCGTTCGGGGCCCGCTGACCCGGGTGAACCCCAGGGGCGTAACAGGAAGGATAAGGGTGCGCGGACCCTCCGGATGACCGGGGGCGGTGCCTCTCCGGTCACACTCCCGGCACCCGACCCTCACACCCCCTCCGCCGCGCCGGCTCCGCGCACGCCCGACGGCCGACCCCGCGCACGCCCGTCGCCGCCCCCGGCCGCTGGTCGGCGCCCGGTCGGGCGTCGGGCGGCCGTCGGGCGGCCGCGGCGAAGTGAGACCCTGGTGGGGTGAAGAGCGCGGACACCGAATTCGTCGGCGGCCCCCTGGACGGCCGGATCCTCCCGATCCCGTTGGGGCCGATGTACGGCGTGCCCAAGACCTACAAGGTGCCGGTCCCCGCGCACGGGGAGTCCCCCGCGCGCACACTGGTGTACGTCCGGGCCAAGCAGCAGCGGGGCACCCGCTGGTTCTGGCGCTACGAGTTCGACGAGACGGCCACCGCCCGCGCCTCCGGGTGACGGCCGCTCCCCTCGGGAGGACGGCCATGGCGAAGACCGTACGGCACCGCCCCAGGAGCAGGACGCGGGCGGTGACGCAGCACAACCGGCAGGTCGCGGCGGTCACCGCCGGACTGCTGGTGGTGGTCAGCCTCTACAGCGCGACGCTCGGCCCGAACGGCTGGCTCTGGTTCGGCTGGACGGTGCTGCTGCTCGCCTGCGTGGCCCTGTTCGCCGTCCGCGGCTGAGCGGCGGCACCGCCCGTCGTCCCCCGCCCCGCGGTCAGGCATCCTCGGCGAGGATCAGGTAGAGCTTCTTGCGGGCCTCGTTGAGCACCGCGAGGCCCTTGGCGCGCTGCGCCTCCGTCCCCGTCGCCATCACCTGCCGGATCGCCTGGTCGACCGCGCCGAGCGCCTGGCCGACCTCCTGGACGGCCTCCCAGTCGACCTCGCGGCCGGCCTCCGCCCACGGCTCCGCCGGCCCGGCCTCGGCCTCGGCCCGGCCCGCCTCGGTGAGCGAGACCAGGCGCTTGCCGCCCACCTCCTCGGCGGTGATCAGACCCTCTTCCTCCAGCAGTTGGAGGTTGGGGTAGATCGACCCCGGGCTCGGCCGCCAGGCCCCGCCCGTCCGCTCGGTGATCTCCGCGATCATCTCGTAGCCGTGCATCGGGCGTTCCTTGAGCAGCGCGAGCAGCGAGGCCCGCACGTCCCCGCGCCGGGCCCGCCCGCCGCGCCGGCCGCGCGGACCGTGCCCGCGACCCCCGTGGCCGCCGAAGCCGTGGCCGAAGGGCCCGCCGAACGGCCCGCCGGGCGGCCGCCCCGGGCCTGCGAACGGCGGCCCGAAGGCGCCGCGGCTCTCGAACCCCTCACCGGGGAACTCCCCGGACTCCGGGCCCCGTCCACGACGCCGACCGCCGCGCGGGCCCCCTTCACCGAATCGCGTTCCGGAGCGCATCGCGCTCACCTCCTGGATGACTCGGACAGTGCTTACGTCACTGTCTCAATAGCTCGACGATATATCGGTGACTGTCGCTCGTCAATCGTTTCCGACTGCCCGGCCCGTCGGCGGCCTACCGTGCGGGCCGGCCGCGGACCGGCCCGCCGACGGTGAACCCGAGCCGGCGCGGGGGCCGTCAACCCAGGTGTCGGCCCTCCGGGCCGGCCGGTTCGGCGCGCCCGAACCACGGCTCACCACGGTCAGCCGGCCTGACCGACGCCCAGGAGGTCCGCACATGGCCCCGAAAGAACGCGCGAAACCCCTGTTCGGAACCGCGAGGCTGATCAGCCTCGGCCTCGGCGTGATCGTGATCGCCACCGTGGCCTCCGGGCCGGACGGGACGGGGGCGACGACGCCCGTGGCAGCGGCCCGCGGCAACCGCCCGGCCCTGACGTTCAGCAGCCTGGACGGCCCGGTCACCCCGGACGAGATCACGTCCTTCAAGGACTACATCCGGACGCTGACCCCGGCCGCGGACAACATCCGCAACCAGTGGGCCCAGGGGCACAGCGGCGAGGACACCAAAGCGATGGGCCTGGTGTACGAGGTCTCCGCCGACCGCGCGATCCTCGACCGGATGATCGGCTTCTGCGACGCCGTCCTCTCCGAGCGCAACGACCTGGCCGAGCGCCCGGTCGGGCAGCACGTGCTCTGGACCGGCAAGGTCGATCCCGCCTGGCCCAACGACGTCACCACCAAGCCCGTCGGCACCGGCGGCGAGCAGGGCGACCCGGTCGGCCACCTCGCCAACTGCGCCCGGCTGATCCTGCGGACGCCGGCCATCTGGCAGACCCCCGTGGCGACCGGCGACCCGCACGGGTACGGCACCACCTACCTCGACCGGGCCAAGAGGTTCGTCGCGGAGGCGGACACCGCCGTCGACCGGCACATCCTGGCCCGGCTGCTGGACGTCTCCAAGGGCAACCGCCAGTACTTCGCGGCCGACTCCCCCTACAAGGGCGGGCAGCCGGTGCCGTGGAACCAGCAGATGATGTTCGACTACGCCTTCCAGAACCTGGCGATCGCGCACCAGCTCCTCGGGGACGACCCGCGGCGGGTCAAGACGTACGACTCGCTGGTGCAGGCCAGCGTCGACTGGTTCTTCTCCTCGGTGCGCACCTACACCGACCACGCCGGCAAGCCGGCCTACGACTGGGGGTACGCCCCGGCGACCAACGGCAAGGAGGACAACAACCACGGCAGCCTGGACTGCGCGGGCCTGTACCGGGCCTACCTGTCCGGCCGGTACAAGATCACCCCGGCCATGCTGGCCCCGCTGGCGAACACCTTCGTGGACGTGATGAGCAAGGCGCCGCGCCACTACGCGGGCCGGATCGACGGCGCCGACGGCGCCGGCAACAGCGCGCCCACCGAGTACGTCCGCAGCGGCTGGCTCCTGATGGCCGAATTCCGGCCCGACGCCTACCAGAAGCTGATGAACGCCAACTTCCCCGGGAAGACCACGACGGCCGACGACCAGTTCTCGCGCGCCCTGATGCTGAAGAGCCGGCGCCACAAGACGCGGGGCTGAGACGACACGCCGTGACGGCACGGCCGGGGGCGGGCCAGCACCCGCCCCCAGCCGTTACGGTGGCGGGCATGGCCGGTGAAAGAGATCTCGCGACCCTGCTGCGCGGAATGCGCCCTCGGCTCAACCCGGGGCGCTACGTGTACTGCACGCTGCCCGCGAAGGTGCCCGCCGGGATGCGGCCGGTGGTGACCGTCGCCGAACCCGAGGGCGTGACGGTGGTGGTGGCCCAGGAGGAGGCCGACGCGCTCGGCCTGCGCTACGAGTACGTGGCGGCCTGGATCACCCTGCACATCCACTCGGCGCTGGAGGCCGTCGGCCTGACCGCCGCCGTGGCGGCCCGGCTGGCCGAGGAGGGGATCAGCTGCAACGTGGTGGCCGGCTTCCACCACGACCACCTGTTCGTCGGCGCCGACGACGCCGACCGGGCGGTGCGCGCCCTGGAGGAGCTGTCGGCCCGGTCCGCCTGACCGGGTGCGCCGAGTGGCCGCTCCCCCGGGGGGCTCCGAGACTGGGAGGGCTGGTCGCCCGCCAGGTCGGTCAGCCCCCGACAGGAAGGGAGACGGCCCCATGGCGGTCTGCGACGTCTGTTCCAACGACTACTGGCTCTCCTTCGAGATCAAGACGATCACCGGCGACGTGTACACCTTCGACAGCTTCGAATGCGCGATGGAGAAGCTCGCCCCGCGCTGCGAGCACTGCCAGGTCCGGATCGTCGGCCACGGCGTCGAGGTGGCCGGCCGGTTCTTCTGCTGCGCCCACTGCGCCCGCGTCAACGGCGGTCTGGGTGAGCAGATCCGCGACGCGGTCGGGGCGCACCCGTCCTAGACGGCCCTCCCGGGCGGGCCGGCGTCCCCGGGCCGGTCCGCGGCACCGGGGCCGGCCGGGTCCCCGGGGCCGGCCGGCCGCTCCGCCGCGAGCAGGGTGACGCAGTGCGCGGCCGAGGCGAGCGTCACATGGCGGTTCCAGCCCGGATAGGTCCGCCCGGTGAAGTCCCGGACGCCGACCCGGTCGGTGATCCGGGCGAAGGAGTCGTCGACGGCCCCGAGCAGCGAGATCAGGCCGGTGAGTTCGGCGGCGTCCGCGTCGAGCAGATTGGTCAGCCAGACCTCCTCGGGCCGCCGGTGGGGGTCGGCCCCGGTGCCGAGCAGCAGCAGGTCGTGGGCGTCGGGCAGGTGGCCCGCGCCGGCGTGCGCGAAGGGCGACCGGACCCGGACGGCCGCCAGCGGGCCCAGCCGCCCCGCCCGCTGCCCCGCGGCCCCCGGGTCCGCGGCGCGGCGCAGGCTCTCCGAGGCGGTCAGGACGTGCGCGACGGCCGGCCGGGCCGGGCCGCGGTCCGCCTCGCGGGCCCCGACCACGGTGAGCGGCAGCGCGGCGTCGGCCCGCACCACGAAGGGCACCCGGGCCGCCCGCAGCCGGTGGACGGCCCGGACCACGTCGGCGTCCCCCGCCATCACCAGCGGGCGGACCCCGGGCCGCCCGGCCGGGTCGGTCACCGCCCCGTCGGCCCCGGCGGTGGCCATCGCGAGGTAGGTCTCGATCGCGCAGTCCACCGGCGACTCCGGCAGCAGTCCGTCCGGGACGGCGGTCCGGGCCCGGGCGGCCTCGTCGTCGAGCCAGTCCCTGGTCAGCAGCAGCCGCCAGCCGACCGGGTGGGCCCGCTCCGGCTCCGCCGGGGAGGCGCCCCAGAGACCGGCGGCGAACTGGGCGTTCAGGAACTGGCCGAGGGCGGGGACGTAGCGCCGGTGCACCCCGACGGTACTGTCCCCCTCCTTGGGGACGACCATCGGGCGCAGCACCCAGGCCGCCGGCGGCGCGGCGGCGGCCATGTACGCGGCCAGCGCCCGGCGCATCGGCATCCACTCCCAGGTGGAGCAGCTGACGAAGTGGTGCAGCCGCTGTTCCAGGGTGGCGTCGCCGCCCAGGCCCACCGCCATGTTGCGGAAGGACTTGCGCCCCTTCGTGGTCAGCAGGCCGCGGAGGTAGTCCCGGCCGGTCCTTCGCTGGTCGCTGCGCGGCAGTGACGCGAAGAGGTGGTCGCACAGGTCGGCGAGGACCTCGTGCCGGTCGGCGGTACCGGTCATGACACATCCCCCTGGTCGTGGGCGGTGGGGCGCCCCGGCGACGGCCCGGGTGTGGGGTCCGGGCGGGTGGTGCGAACGCGTGCGAGCGGTGTGCTCCACCGCCGGGGGATGACGGAGCACACCGCTCGGATCAGGGGACCCGTACCTGTCGGGTCATCACGCGGGCTCGGCCTCGCGGACCCGGAAGGCGCCCGCCGCGGCGAAGATCGCGAAGGCGACCAGCAGGGCCAGCACCGTGAAGCCGGCGACGCCGTAGAACCCGTCGAAGTCGGTCAGCAGGATGCCGCCGACGATGCCGCCGATGGTCGTCCCGGCGTACAGCGCCGTGGTGGCCAGCGAGGAGACCGTGCCGCGCGCGGCGGTGGTCTGGGAGAGCAGCATGGCCATGAAGATCGGGTAGTTCATGCCCAGGACGGCGGAGCCGAGGGCCAGCAGGACGATGGCCACGGCCAGGTTGGGCGCGAAGGGCACCGCGCCGTAGATGACGACCAGCGCGGCGAGCGCGATGGCGAGCGTGCGCTCCTGCCCCAGTCGCTTGATGATGTGGCTGCCGAACAGCGAGGTGATCGCCATGCCGGTGCCCAGTGCCATCATCGCGGCGCCGATCGCCGAGACGCCCAGCCCGAAGTCCTTGCCCAGCCAGGACCCGATGAACGAGAAGGTCTCGAACACGCCGGTCTGGTAGGCGAGGTAGGCGACCAGGTACCAGGTGAAGGTCCGGGACCGGAACAGCGAGGCGTAGGTGCCGAAGAAGCCGCTCGTCGCCGACGCGGGCGGGGCGGGCACCGACGGGAAGACCCGCCAGAGCACCAGCCAGGCCACGGCGGCCAGGCCGGCCACCGCCACGAACGGCACGTGCCAGGACGACGCGGCCAGCCAGCCGCCGATCGGCACGCCGACGACCTGGGAGATGGACATGCCGGCCCCGGCGAAGCCCATCGTCCGCACCACGGCACTTCCCGGCACCAGGACGGGAATCGAGGCCCAGATCTGGGGGGTCACCAGGGCGGCGGACATCCCGGCCAGCAGCCGGAAGAGGATCATCGTCCAGAAGCCCTGGGCGACGGCGCACAGCCCGGTGGCCACCGTGAAGCCGGCGAATCCGAGCAGCAGCACGCCGCGCCGGTCCCGGCCGTCCGACAGCGGGCCGGCCACCAGGGCGAAGAGCGCGAAGCCGAGGGCGTACGCGCTGACCATCCAGCCCGAGACACCGGTGGAGACGTCGAAGCTGTCGGCGAGCGTGGGGAGCATCGGGGCGACGAGGAACGTGTCGGTCCCGATCACGAACATGGTCGCGAACGACAACCATGCGATGACGCTGCTCGATCCCGGTGGAGCAGGGGACTTGGTGGCACTGCTCAGGGGCTCGGTCGTGGTCATGGATTACACCGCCGGGGAGATCAGGGGGTCGGGTTGGAACTCGGCTACCGGGCGGGCTTCTGGCCCCACCCCGAGTAGACGAGGGTCGAGACGTCCGGCGCGGGGTGGCTCTCCACCAGCAGCCGGGCCTGGTCGATCTGTTCGGCGGTCGCCAGACCGGCGCCGACGAGCCGGTCACCGCTCTGCAGCAGCCGGATGCGCAGCAGCTCGTCCTGGTCGTCGTCCACGCCCAGGCCGCCGGGGGTGACCGAGACGCCCACCGAGGCGCAGCCGGCGTCGGTGAGCGCCGCCGGGATCCGGCGGGCCCAGGCCAGGTCGATGCCCTGCGCCGCGAGCGCCGTCGTCCACGCCCCGTTGGCCTGCCGCCACTGCGGGTACGGCGAGTCCTCGGCGGGCAGGAAGTAGACGTCCTCCACCACCAGCCAGCCCCCGGGGGCGAGCCAGCGCACCGCGCGCCGGAGGATCTCCTCGCGCTGCGGCAGGTGCATGAACACCGCCCGGGCGTGCACCAGGTCGAACGAGCCCTCCGGGAAGTCCTCGGTGGTGATGTCCGCGCACTGGACGGTCAGGTTGGCCGCCCGGCCGGCGTCGATGAACCGCGGGTCGATGTCGGCGGCGACCACGCTGCCGGCGGGCACCCGGTCGGCCATCCAGTACGCGATGGACCCGGCGCCGGCGCCCAGCTCCAGGCAGCGCCAGGTGGGCTCCGGCCGGAGCCGCTCCAGGACCTGCACCGTGCCCGGGTCGTAGGTCTTCTCCAGCAGCTGGAGCCGGGTGAGCTCGGTCGGCAGGTCCTTGCTCAGGAGCCCGGTGGTGTATGCGTCGGCGTGTACGAGGTTTCCGCTCATCGCGTGGTGCCTTTCCTGGGGATGGCCGGCCGGGTGGGTGGGGTCAGGACTCGACGACGTAGCCGGACGAGTGGAGGACCCGCAGCCAGCTGCCGTCCGGCTGGCGCCGCGCGACCTGGTACCGGCCGGTGCTGTCGTCGGCCGGGACGGTCGAGGTGAGGGCGAGGTCGCCGCTGCGCAGCGTGGGCACCGTCTCCTCCAGCGCGAAGGTGGAGAACCGGGTCAGCATCTCCGCGAAGGCGGCCCGGATGGCGTCCCGGCCGACGTGCAGGCGGCCGATCGGGAAGGCCATCACCGCGTCCGGCTCGTAGAGTTCGGCGAGGCCCTCGGCGTCGCCGGCGTTCGCCAGCTCGACCCAGATGCGGGCCAGGTCCTCGGGCTCGGTGGCCTTCTCGCGTACAGCGGTCATGGAGTCCGCCCTTTCCTCGGTCGTCGACGACCGGTCTCGGTGACCGGCCTTCGGCGGCCGGTCGTCAGGGAGTCGAGCCCTCGGGGGAGCTCACGCGCTCGTCAACCCGCGAGGGTCGTAGATCGCGCGCAGTCTGGTGATCTTTCCGTTCTCGACCCGCATCAGATTCGCGACCGGGGTCGGTTCCGCGATCGTGGTGTGCAGGACGAACCAGGTCAGCACGTCGCCGTCGTCCACGAAGGTCCGCTCGACGACCAGGTCGACGGTGATGCCCGCCATGCCCTCCAGCGCCCCGGCGACCGCGTCGCCGCTGCCGTGCCGAGCCAGCGGGCCCTCGTACTCGACCTCGTCGGCGAGCAGCCGGCGCAGTGTCGTGAATTCCTTGTTCCGCCAGCTACCGAAGTAGGCGGCGGCCACCTTCTCGGCGTCATCGGCCATGGGGTCTCCCAGCGTTGTGCGCGGGGCCGGCTGGCCCGGGGGGCCGCCCGGCGGCCCCGCACCGAGAGTCTGCTCGCGCTGCCGCCGGCCGGGCGACGCCTGGCGGAGGACTATGTCAGGTCGGCCCGCCGACGGCTTCGCGCCGCAGGCCGGAGGGGGTTCAGGGCTGCAGCCGCCGGGTCGTCCACCCCGTGTCGGTGCGGTCGTAGCGCAGTCGCTCGTGGACCCGGTCGGCGCCGTTGGCCCAGAACTCGACGCCGTCGAACCGCAGCAGGTAGGCCACGTAGCTCGCCGGACGCGGCCGCGGGCCGAACTCGGCGACCCGGGAGACCTCGGCCTTGAACGCCGCCATGTCCCGCAGTTCCTCGCTCTGCCGGGAGGTCACCGAGGCGGCGTGGGTGAACAGCGGCCGCTCCAGCCACTTGGCGTCGGCCACGTCGGAGCCGAGCAGTTCCACCGCGCCGCTGACCGAGATCTGCTGGCTGGTCTCGCGCCAGTACAGGACGCCCGAGGCGAAGGGATTCTCGGTCAGCTCCCGTCCCTTCTGGCTGCCCAGGTGGGTCGCGAAGACCAGGCCCTGGTCGGTGATCTCGTTCACGGCGACGATCCGGGTCGAGGGGCGGCCCTGCTTGTCCGCGGTCGCCAGGGCGAGTGCCCTCGGCTCGCGCACGCCCAGCCGCTGGGCCCGTTCGTACCAGCTCCGGACCAGGCCGGCCGGCCCGGGCGGCGGGTTGTCGTACTCCGGGAAGTCGGTGTCGACCGTCCCGGTCATGGTCTCGGACCTGCCTGCGCTCATCTGCTCCTCCGTCGATGTGTCGTCATGGGGTGGGTCGGGCGCCGCCCTGGGCCACGGCGCCGGAGGCCCGGGCAGCGGAGGCCCGGACGCCGGATGGGCCCGGACGCCGGATGGGCCCGGGCGCCGGGTGGGCTCAGACGGTGGCCGTGCCGTGGGCGAAGACCGCGCCACTGCCGCCGACCTCGACGAACTCGATCACCCCGTCGGTGGCCTCGGCCCGCGCCAGCATCAGCGACGGACGGCCCATCTCGACGCCCTGGAGGATCTCGATCGGCTTGCCGTGCTCGATCAGTCCGTGCCGGGCCAGGTGGATCGCGAGCGGCCCCGCCGCCGAGCCGGTGGCGGCGTCCTCGACCACGCCGTAGGCCGGCGAGAACATCCGGCTGCGCCAGTGACTCCCCGAGCCGGCGAAGCAGTTGGTCGCCATGTCCTCGAAGCGGGCCAGCGCCCGGTGGTCGGGATCGACCGCCGACAGCGCCTCGACGCTCTCGAAGCCGACGAAGACGTGCCGCGGCCCGTTGCGGTAGATCTCCACCGGCAGGGTCGAGCTCTCCACGCCCAGGGCGGCCAGCAGTTCTCCGGCCCGCGCGAAGGGCTCCCAGGTGGGGACCGGCTGCCGCATCCGGGTACCGACCACCTTGCCGTCGACCCGGTCCAGCTCGAAGGGAATCGAGCCCATCCAGGTCTCCAGGCGCAGCCCGTCGCACTCCCGCTCGTTGCCGAGGGCGATCGCCGTCCCGATCAACGGGTGTCCGGCGAAGGGGAGTTCGTTGACCGGCGTGAAGATGCGGATGCGCGCGTCACCGCCCTTCTCCGGCGAGAGCACGAACGTGGTCTCGGAGAGGTTCATCTCCCTCGCGATGCGCTGCATGCGCTCGGCCGAGAGGTCGTCGGCCCCGAAGAACACGGCCACGGGGTTGCCCCGCAGCGGCTCCTCGGCAAAGGCGTCCACCACCGCGTATCGGTGCATTCTTCTGCTCTCCAACTGGTCTGTGGGCCCGCCCGGTCGGCGGGCGGGTGTCGGGCGGGGCCGACCGGGGTCAGGCGGGGCTGACGGCGGTCGACCGCAGGACGTCGCGGACGGCGGCGGCGACGATCCGCGGCCCGTCCTGGGTGAGCACCGACTCGGCGTGGAACTGCATGGAGGCGAAGTGCGGGCCGCGCAGCGCGTGCACCTCACCGCTCTCGGCGTCCCGGCTCACCGCCACCGCGCCGACCCCCTCGACCTCCACCTCGTCCGCGGGACCGCGGGCGGCGAACGAGTTGTAGAAGCCGACGCGTTCACGGGCGCCGAAGAGGTCGATCTCCTTCTGGACGCCCTGGTTGGGCACCGCCCGGCGCTCCAGCCGGAAGCCGAGCAGCAGACTGAGCACCTGGTGGCTGAGGCAGACGGCGAGGAACGGCCGCCGCTCCCGGAGCAGGGTGCCCACCGCCTCGCGCAGATGTGCCATCTTCGGGTCGCCGGCCTCGCTCGGGTCCCCGGGGCCCGGCCCCATCACCACCAGGTCGTACCCGTCGAAGGAGTACGCCTCGTCGAAGCGCCGCACGGTGACCGACAGCCCGACGGACCGGAGCTGATGGGCGATCATCGAGGTGAAGGTGTCCTCGGCGTCCACCACCAGGGCCTCGCGGCCGAGCAGTTCGGGCAGCGGGCGCTCGCGCTCCGCCCGCTCGCGGAGCCAGAAGTCCGCGATGGTGTCGTTGCGGCTGGCCAGGGCGGCCCGCACCCTCGGGTGGGTGCCGAAGCGGGCGCCCGTGCCGTCCTCCAGCGCCGCGATCAGGCCGGCCGCCTTGGCCCTCGTCTCGGCGGCCTCGGCCGCCGGGTCCGAGTGGCGGACCAGGGTGGCGCCCACGCCGATCCGCACCCGGCCGGTGTCGTCGATGTCGGCGGTGCGGATGAGGATCGCCGAGTCCAGCCCCCGACCGCCCCGCTCGTCCCGGCCGATCAGGGCCGCGACGCCGCTGTAGTAGCCGCGGCCCTGCGGCTCGAAGCGGTCGATCACCCGGCAGGCGCTCTCCAGCGGGCTGCCGGTGACGGTCGGGGCGAACAGCGTCTCGCGCAGGATCTCGCGCGGGTCGCGGTCGGTGCGCCCCTCGATGAAGTACTCGGTGTGGGCGAGCCGGGCCATCTCCTTGAGGTAGGGGCCGGTGACCCGGCCGCCCTCCTCGCAGATCCGGGCCATCATCTTCAGTTCCTCGTCCACCACCATGTACAGCTCGTCGGCCTCCTTGCGGTCGGCGAGGAAGTCCATCACCTCGGGGAGGGTCGGACCGGTCGGCGGGTACCGGTAGGTGCCGCTGATCGGGTTCATCACGGCGACGCCGTCGCTGACGCTGATGTGCCGCTCGGGCGAGGCCCCGACCAGGGTCCGGGTGCCGGTGTGGATGACGAACGTCCAGTACGCGCCGCTCTCGCGGCGCAGCAGGCGCCCGAAGAACGCCAGCGCGCTGGGCAGTCCGTAGTCGGTGATGTCGGCGACGAAGGAGCGCCTCAGGACGAAGTTGGCGCCCTCGCCCTCGCCGATGACCTCCGTGACGATCCGGCGCACGGTGTCCGCGTAGGCCTCGTCGTCCAGGTCGAAGTGCCCGCCGGTCAGGCCGGTGGCCACGTCCGGGAGCCGGCCCAGCACCTCGGTGACGCGCACCACCCGCTGGTCCGTGACCGTCATCGCGATCAGCGGGGCGCCGTCGTCCGGGGCGGCGAAACCCCGCTCGGTGATCTGGCGGTAGGGGATGACCGTGAGCACCTCGTGCCGGGCCGGGGCCCCGGTGTCCACCGGCCCGCCGGACAGCGGCAGGTCGGCCAGGGCGGCCGGGTGGGACACCTCGCCGACGAGCACGTCCAGGAGGTCAGGCCCGGTCGCCTCGGGCCGGTGGAGCAGGGCGAAGGACCCGGGGTTCTCGCCCAGGATCCGCCCCAGCAGGTCGTCGGCGGGGTCGCCGGCCGGCCCGTAGGCGGGGTCGCCGTTCATCCGACGACCTCCTTGGTGGTGACGACCATCGCGCAGCGGTCGGCGGCGTAGCGCAGCGCGAGTTCGTGGAACTCCCGGGAGAAGTCGGCGGTCGCGTCGGCGACCAGGAAGGGCTGGATGTCGTTGGTGAACGCCTCGACCGCGGACATCAGCACCCCGACGTGCGCGTAGACGCCGCAGACGACCAGCTGGTCCCGCCCCGCGGCGCGCATCCGCGCCAGCAGGTCGGAGCGGAAGAAGGCGCTGTAGCGCCACTTGGTGAACACCCAGTCGGACGGGTCCGGCGCCAGCTCGTCGACGACCTCGCGGTCCACCGGGTCGGTCCGCATGCCGGGCCCCCAGAAGTCCTTGAGCAGGCCGCGCTCCTGCTCGGTCATGCCGCCCGGCTGGGCGGTGTAGGCGACCGGGACCCCGCGCGCGACGCACCAGGCGCGCAGCGACGCCGCGTTGCGCACCAGCTCGGCGCGCACGGTGTCCGGGAAGGGCTTCAGGAAGTACCGCTGCATGTCGTGGACGAGCAGGACAGCGCGGTCCGGGTCGACGTCCCACTGCGCGGTGTTGACCGGCAATTCGCCTGCCGTGGGCAGCGGATACGGGGTGATGGGCGGTATGCCGGCCATGCCATGGCCTCCAGTTCGCGGGTGCTCCGGGGTGGACGGGGGATGGGCCGGCTCAGCCGTTCCAGGCCGAGACGACGGTGAGCGCCTGCCGCGGGTTCAGCCGCGGGTCGCACAGGCTCGTGTAGGTGTCGCCGACGTGGTCGAGGGCGGCGTGGTCGGACGCGCACTCGGTGACGTCGTCGGGGGTGGTCTCCAGGTGCAGCCCGCCGGCCACCCCGCCCGCGGCGGTGACGGCCCGCACGAAGCCGCGGACCTCGCGGGCCACCGTCTCCACCATCCGGGTCTTGTTGCCGTCGGGCGCCGTGACGGTGTTGCCGTGCATCGGGTCGCCCAGCCAGATGACCGGGTGGCCCGCGGCCTTGACCGCCTCGACGAGCGGGGGCAGCCGGTCCTCGACGGCGTCGGCGCCCATCCTGGCGACCAGGGTGAGCCGGCCCGGCTCGCGGCCCGGGTCCAGCCGGGCGCACAGGGCCAGCAGGTCGGCCGGGGACATGCTCGGGCCGACCTTGCAGGAGACCGGGTTGAACACCTCGGCGAGCAGGGCCACATGGGCGCCCTCCACCTGCCGGGTGCGCTCGCCGATCCACGGCCAGTGCGCGGAGGCGAGGAAGAGCCGGCCCAGGTCGTCCTGGCGGAGCATCGGGATCTCGTAGTCCAGCAGCAGCGCCTCGTGGCTGGTCCAGACCGGGAGTTCGATGCCGGTGCCGGCGGCCCGGCCCTTCCACCCCAGGTGCTCCATGATCTCGTTCGCGGCCATGTAGCCCGCCAGGATGCGCAGCGGGTCGGGCCGCCGGCTCTCCGCGTCCGGATCCGGCCCGTTGACCATGTCCCCGCGGTACGACGGGATCTCGACGCCCCGGTGGTGCTCGGTCCCGCTGGAGCGGGGCTTGGCGAACTGCCCGGCGATCCGGCCGACCCGCACCACCGGCTGGTGGGTCGCCAGCCGGAGCGCGCCGGCCAGCAGGTCGAGCACCGCCGTCTTGCGGGCCACGTAGCCGGGGGTGTGCTCGTTCACGTCCTCGGCGCAGTCGCCCGCCTGGACGATCTTGGCCTCACCGGCGGCGACGCGGGCCAGGATGGCCCGCAGCGAACGGATGTCCTCGGCCCGGGCGAGCGGCGGACGGGCCGCCAGGGTCTCGTGGACGCGCCGGACCTGGGACGCGTCGCTCCAGGTCGGCTGTTGCAGGGCCTCACGGAAGCGGATGTCACGCAGAACGTCTTCCATGCTGAGCCTCCAATCCGGGAGAACCCGGTCAGGTGGGTATTCCCTCGCGCTTGATCTCCGGCACCGGAATGCTCAGTGCGCGCAGCTGCTCGAAGGGGTTCATGAACTCGCGGTTCTGCTTGATCTTTCCGTCGTCGAGCGTGAAGGAGTGGAGGAAGTGGTTTTCGTAGTAACCCTCCGGGTAACCGGGGAAGAGAATCTTCCCGTGCCCGTCGCACTCGACCCAGAAATGGTTCGGGTCGTCCGTGCCGAAGATCTGGATGTTGTACCACTCCCAGTCCGGGAAGCACTTCAGCGACCAGACGGCGTGCTCGGCCAGCCGGTCCCGGCCGTTGATCGCGATCGGGGAGCCGGTGTCGGTGGTCCACAGACCACCGCTGCCGTCCTCGGTGAAGAGCTCGTGCCGCTTCAGCCGGTCCTCGCCCCGGGTGTGCATGTACCGCTCCACGGTGGCGCGGTTCTTGGCGCGCAGCTCCGCCGCGTCGGCGAACCCCTGGGGGCTGGTGAAATCGGACATGGGTATCCCCTCGAAGTGAATGGCGGAGGTCTTCCGAATCGGACTTCGTGCAGCCTAGGCCGCCGGCCGGTGTGCAGGGAATGTCCTGCCGGATTTCCGGTCCGGCCGGCGCCTTCCGCATTCGGACATGCCGATGGCCCGCACACGCTCTTCACGCGGTGCGGGTGGGGGTGATGAAAAGGGGGAATCACGGCGGAAGGGGCATTGCGGCGGAATACGGGGGCGGCCGGGCGGCGCGGCGCCCGGGCCCCGGGCGGGCCCGGGCCGGGCCCGGCTAGCGGACGATCAGGTGGTCCAGGTACCCCCGGACGTTGCGACGGGTCTCCGACACGTGGTCACCGCCGAACTTCTCGCTCACCGCGTCCGCCAGCACCAACGCCACCATCGCCTCCGCGACGATCCCCGCCGCCGGCACCGCGCACACGTCGGACCGCTGGTGATGCGCCTTCGCCGGCTCACCCGTCCGCACGTCGAAGGTCCGCAACGCCCGCGGCACCGTCGCGATCGGCTTCATCGCCGCACGCACCCGCAACAACTCACCCGTCGACAGACCACCCTCGGTCCCACCCGAACGACCCGACACCCGCTTCGCGCCCTCCGCCGTCGGCACGATCTCGTCGTGCGCCAGCGAACCCGGCACCCGGGCCAACTCGAACCCGTCACCGACCTCGACACCCTTGATCGCCTGGATGCCCATCAACGCCGCCGCCAACCGCGCGTCCAACCGCCGGTCCCAGTGCACGTGCGACCCCAGACCCACCGGCACCCCGTACGCCAGCACCTCGACCACACCCCCCAGGGTGTCACCGTCCCCGTGCGCCCGGTCGATCTCCGCCACCATCGCCTTCGACGCGTCCGCGTCCAGGCACCGCACCGGATCCGCGTCCAACCGCGCCTCGTCCGACGGCGACGGCAGCACACCCGCCGGAGCCTTCGCCGCCGCCAGCTCCACCACATGGCTGACGATCTCGATCCCGCACGTCTCCCGCAGGTACGCCCGCGCCACCGCGCCCAACGCCACCCGCGCCGCCGTCTCCCGGGCACTCGCGCGCTCCAGGATCGGCCGCGCCTCGTCGATCGAGTACTTCTGCATACCCGCCAGGTCCGCGTGACCGGGACGCGGCCGGGTCAACGCCTCATTACGGCCCAGACCCGCCAACACCTCCGGATCCACCGGATCGGCCGACATCACCTGCTCCCACTTCGGCCACTCGGTGTTGCCCACCATCACCGCCACCGGGCTGCCCATCGTCTCCCCGTGCCGCACCCCGCCCAGGAAGGTGACCTCGTCCCGCTCGAACTTCATCCGGGCACCGCGACCGTACCCGAGCCGGCGACGCGCGAGCGCCTGCGCCACCACCTCGGTGGTCACCGGAACACCCGCGGGCAGGCCCTCCAGCGTCGCGACCAGTGCCGGACCGTGCGACTCCCCCGCCGTCAGCCAGCGCAACGTACCCAACGAACCCTCCCCGTCCGGTGTACCGATGGTCATCACGCGACTCAGGCCGCGCCGCGGGCCCGCTGCGCCAGCGCGTCGGCGAGCGCGCTCCACTCCGCGCTGCGCCGGGCGGCCGCGACGTGCACCAGCGGGACGCTGTGCGGCGGGAGCGCGTCGGCGATCCGCTCCCACTGGTCGGGCGTCAGTTCCGTGGTGAGCAGGGCGCGCAGCAGCAGCCGACCGGAGTCGGTCGCCTTCAGGGCCGGGTCCCTGATCAGCTTCCGCAGCGCCGCACTCGCGAGGTCCGCCGCCACGTCCGCCGACGGCGCCTCACCCGGCGACCGCTCCACCGTCCGCTGCCGGGGCAGTCGCGGGGGCACCGCCGTGGGCCCGGCGCCGTCGCGCCGCCCCTGCGGCACCGGGCTCTCGCCGCGCCGCAGCCGGTCCCGGACGTCCCGGACCGTACCGGTGGACACCCCGGCGCCCCGGGCCAGTTCGCGCAGCGAGGCGCCCGGGTCCTCCGCGAGCAGGGCGGCGGCGATCCGGCGCCCCTCGGCGCTGCTGAGCGGGCGCACCGTACCGTCGCGGCCGGTCCGGGTGTGCGACTGCGGAATGTCCGCACTCGCACTGCGGCGCAGTTTGCCCACGGTCTTGCCGCTCAGGCCGGTGCGCTCCGCGATGGCCCGGTCGGACCAGTGCGGGTGGGAGCGCAGGATGCGCCCCGCGGCGAGCCGGCGCTCGGCCGGGGTCAGCGGGAGCCCGTGCCGGACGTTCAGCTGGACGGACAGGACGTACGCGTCGGCCTCGCTGCCGTCGAAGAAGCGGACCGCGATCTCCCGGCGGCCGCGCAGGGCGGTGGCCGAGAGCCGGTGCATGCCGTCGATCACCCGCATCGTGTCGCGGTGGACCAGGACCGGTTCGAACTCCCAGTCGGAGTCGGCGAGTTTGCGGACGTGTTCCTCGTCCTGGCGCCGGGCGCGCGGCGAGTCCGACGGTTTCAGCACGTCGAGCGGCACCCGTCTGGGATCGGAGGGGTCGATGCCGGGCATGGTGGACGTCGAGTTGCCGGTGGCCGTCACGAAAGCGCTCCCCCCGTTGGCCGGCCACTGGCCGGCACGAATCGCTGTCCGGGAGATCGTGCGGCAGGCCGGGCGATCGGGCCAACCGTGATCCAGCACTCCGTCAGGTGCGACGGAGTCCGTCAAGTCCCGCTCCCACCTGGGCGATTCTCCTGAGTCGGGGCGGCCGGGGGACGGCGGACGGCCCGGGCCGCGCGCCGTCCCCCGGTCGCTCAGAGCACCACCGGATCCGGGTGGCGCCCGGGGAAGTGGGCCCCGAGCGCCGCCAGCAGCGGTCCCGCCTTCACGGCGGTCTCCTCGAACTCGTCCGCCGGGTCGGACAGCGCGATGACGGCGCCGCCGACCCCGTAGCGGATCCGGCCCGGGGTGACCAGCGCGGTCCGGATGACCACGCTCAGGTCGGCCGCCCCGGTCAGTGAGAAGTACCCGACGGCGCCCGAGTAGACGCCGCGCGGACCGGCCTCCAGTTCGTCGATGATCCGCATCGTCCGGACCTTGGGCGCCCCGGTCATCGAACCCGGCGGGAACGCGGCCCGGACGCAGTCCACCGCGCCGCGCCCCGCGCGCAGCCGCGCCCGGACCGGACTGACCAGTTGGTGGACGGTCGCGTAGGTCTCCACCTCGAAGATGCGGTCGGCCCGCACCGAACCGATCTCGGCATGGCGCCCGAGGTCGTTGCGGACCAGGTCGACGATCATCAGGTTCTCGGCCCGGTCCTTCCGGTCCGCGCGCAACTGCGCCACCAGTTCGGCGTCCTGCGCCGCGGTCGCCCCGCGCGGCCTGGTGCCCTTGATCGGGCGGGACTCCACCCCGCCGTCCGCCTCGATCCGCAGGAAGCGCTCGGGCGAGGTGCTGAGCACCGAGAGCCGGCCGAAGCTGAGCAGCGCCCCGTACGGCGCCGGGCTGCCGCGGCGCAGCGCGCGGTAGCCGTCCCAGGGGTCGAGGTGGCCCCGGGCCTCGATCATGTTGGTCAGGCACACCTCGTAGGTCTCGCCGGCGGCGATCCGGTCCTGGCAGTCGTCGATCAGCCGCAGGTAGGCGTCGCGGTCGTGCCGCAGCGACAGCTCGCCCACGTCCGGGAGTTCGGGGTGCTCCCCCGCCGGCAGGCCGGCCACCGACCGCAGCGCGTCCTCGGCCGTGCGCAGCCACGCCCGGGCCGCGTCCTCCTCGCCCTCCTCCGCCAGGGCGAGCAGGTAGGTGGTGCGGGTGGCGTGGTCCAGCACCAGCGCGCGGTCGGCGAAGACCGTCACCGCGTCGGCGTCCGGCGACCGGTGGACGGCCCCGCCACCGCACTCGGCCTTCAGCTCGTAGCCGAGGTAGCCGACCCAGCCCAGCGCGAACGCGAAGGGCAGCGGCGGCACTTCGGCCCGGTTCGCCCGCAGGTCCTGGTCCAGCCAGTCCAGGAAGTCCGCCGACAGCACCTCGGTCCCCCCGGCCGAACGGACGGTCACCGTCCGGCTCGCCACGTCGGCCTCGGCGACCCGGGCGAGCGGCCCCGAGCCGTCGCCCATGATCGAGAACCGCCCGCCGGCCGCGTCGGGGCGGCTGCTGTCCAGCCAGAAGGCGTACGACCCGGTGCGGAACAGCCGGTCGTAGGCGACCTCGTCCTCCCAGCGGGTGGGCAGCCGCTCCACCAGGACCCGCAGGGAGCGCGACGGCGGCTCGTCGCCCCCGGCGGCGCACTCCCCGCCCGCCCGGGCGAGCGGCCCGAGGGCCACCGCCTCCACCCGCTCCCGGCCGCGCTCGGCCCGCCAGGCCGCGCTGAGCCGGGTGAAGTTGGCGAGCAGGTCGTGACCGTGCCGGGTGAGGACGGACTCGGGGTGGAACTGCAGCCCCCACATCGGGCGGTACCGGTGCTCGACGCCCATCAGGACGCCGTCCGGGGTCCACGCGACGGCCTCCAGCTCCGCCGGGAGGTCCGTCACCGCCAGCGAGTGGTAGCGGACCGCCTCGAACGGCGAGGGCAGGCCCTCGAACAGGCCGGTACCGGTGTGCAGGACGGGCGAGACCTGGCCGTGCCGCGGCTCACGGGCCCGCCCGACGGTGGCGCCGTGCGCCAGGGCCAGCCCCTGGTGCCCCAGGCAGACCCCGAGCAGCGGAAGGTCCGCGTACTCGACGATCTCCCGGCAGATCCCGAAGTCGGCCGCGACCGCCGGGTTCCCTGGCCCCGGCGAGAGCACCACGTTGTCGAAGGCGTCGAGCAGCCCGCGGTGCCACCGCGGATCGTCGTTGCGGAGCACCACCGGCTCGTGGCCGCCCACTTGGGCGAGGTAGTGGAACAGGTTGTAGGTGAAGGAGTCGTAGTTGTCGACGAGCAGCGTGCGCAAGGTACCTCCGTGGCCCCGGGCGGGCGCCCCCGCCCGGTCGGCGGACGGGTCGGCCGCGTGAACGGCGGTGTCAGTCCGCCGTGCGGATCTCGAAGAGGATGTGCTCGATCGTCTCGCTTCCCTCCAGGAAGTCCTGCCGGTGCCGGACCAGCAGGACCCGGCCGCAGTCGGCGGCGATCTCGTGGAGCCGCTCGACGTCGCCGCGGTCGCTGAACTGCAGCAGGGCGCGGCCGCCCTCGGTCAGCCGCAACGGCGCCTCGACCAGGTAGCCGCGGTGCGCCCGGTAGCCCGGGTCGACGTAGGCGCGCTCGTGGTCGCTCGCGTAGCGGTAGTCCGTCGGTGCCAGCACGAAGTTGGAGTGCCAGTAGACGGTGTCGAACCGCTCGCCGCCGTCCAGCGCGGAGAACAGATCGCTGTGCACGGCGCTCACCCGGTCGGTGACGCCGTGCCGCAGCGCGTTGCGCCGGGTGTTCTCCACCGCGACCGGGTTGATGTCGGAGGCGACCACCCGCGCACAGCCCGCCAGGGCCGCGGTGATCGCGATGATGCCGGTACCGGCGCCGATCTCCAGGAACGATCCGTGCTGCCGGTACGGCGTCTCCCGTGCGCCGACCAACCCCAGGATCTCCATGGCCGTCCCGGTGGTCGCCGAGAACGGTGGCGCGAACACCCCGGGCAGCAGGTCCCACTCCCGGCCCGCCATGGTGAACCGGTCCGGCCGGTCCTCCCGGGTCAGCGCCGACCGGCTGCGTTCCAGAGATCTCGCGTAACTCTTCAGATCTGTCATCCCCCGCCCCTTGCCTTTTCGAGGAAGGCCGCTGTCCGACTTCCGAGGTCATCGTTCCGAAACCGCGGGGCGCCCCGTAAGGTGCTCCGATGACACCTCGGGCCCTTCGCCGCGGTGTTCGGAGCACACCGCGGCCGGCCGGCCCGGCGGCTCTCTCTTGACCAGCACAAACGCACAACCTAGGCTCCACCAACGATCTCGTGGGTCTTGCGTGGGGGGACGCTTCTTGAACTCGGGCGACGCGTCGATGGACGCCCATACACCTGTCGTTCTCGAACTCCTCGCGCAGGAGGCACCCCCCGGCCGCTTCGAGGAGCTGCTGTGGACGGCCCGTCAGGACGACCTCACCGCAGAGCAGTTCGGCCGGCTCGAACACGCCGTCCGGCTGGCCCTGGACGTGCGGGCCGCCGCCGACCAGCGGCGCAGACGGGAGGCGTCGCTGGCGTCCCTGGTCGCCACCGCCCGCGACCTGGCCTACCAGCCCGACCTCGACTCCCTGTTGAACGTCATCACCGGCCACTCGCGGCGGCTGCTCGACTTCGACATGGCGTACGTCAGTCTGCGGCTGCCCCAGGGCGGTTCCTACGTCCACCGCTCGGACGGTGAGACCACCGCGCTCAGCGAGGGCCTGTCACTGCGCCGCGGTCTCGGTCTCGGCGAGCAGGCACAGGGCCGCCAAGCGCCGTTCTGGACCTCCGACTACCTCACCGACGACCGCTTCCCGCACTCCGCGGAGATCGACGCGGTGGTGGGGGCCGAGGGCCTGCGCGCGATCCTCGCGGTGCCGATGACCCACGGCGACGTGGTGGTCGGCGCGCTCTACGGCGCCGCCCGCCAGCGCCGCCACTTCACCCCGGACGAGGTCGGGCTGCTGCGCTCGTTCGCCGACATGGCCGCCGCGGCGATCGAGGCCACCCGGCGGGCGGACCGCCTGCGGGCCGAGCTGGCCGAGGTGCGGGAGGCCGCCGCCCGCACCGACACCGCCCTGGCCTGCACCCGCCTGGTCGCCCGGACCCAGAGCGAGTTCGCCGACCGGGTGCTCGGCGGCGCCGAGCCGCACGACATCGTCCGGGCCGTCGGCGACGCCCTCGACGGCACCCTCGTCCTGCGGGACGCGTCCGGGCAGATCCTGGCCTGCACCGGGGAACTCCCCCGTCTGGACGAGGCGGTGGCGGTCAAGGCCCTCGTCGACTCGCACGCCGCCGGCGCCCCGATCGCGGTGACCGACACCGTCTGGGCGACCCACGTCACCACCGGGGTCGCGGGCCCGTGCGTGCTGCTGTTCCAGGCGAGGACTCCGCTGACCGAGGAGGGCAGACAGCTGCTCTACTCCACCGGGCAGGCCGTCGCGCTCGTCCTGCTGCTGCGGCACAGCGTGTCGGCCGCGGCCGGGCCCGCCCGTGACGAGTACCTGGACGACCTGCTGGCCAGCACACCGCAGTCGAGCCGGCGCCTGAGCGCGCGGGCCCGCCGGCTCGGCATCGACCCGGCCGGCCGGCACGTCGTCCTGGTGCTGCGCCCCGAGGGCGGCCGGCAGGGCGAGGCCGCCGTCTGGGCCTCCTCCTACGCCTACCGGCACGGCGGGCTCAAGACCGTCAGCGGGGAACTGCTGGTGCTGCTCCTGCCGGGCACCGACGCCTCGGCCGCCGCCCGCGCGGCCTCCAACGAGCTGTCGCCCCTGCTCGGCCACGCCGTCTCCGCGGGAGCGGCGGGGCCGGCCCAGGACCTGGTGTCGGTCGGCAAGCTCTACCAGGAGGCGCGGCGCTGCCTCGACACCCTGGTCGCCCTCGGCGGCATCGGCGGCACGGCGTCGGCGTCGGACCTGGGCTTCCTCGGGCTGCTGCTCTCCGACGAACGCGACGCGGGTGCCTTCATCACCACGGCGGTCGGCGCCGTCATCGACTACGACGCCCAGCGGGGAACCGACCTCGTACAGACCCTGGAGGCCTACTTCACCTCGGGAGGCAGCCCGACCCGGGCCGCCCAGCAGCTGCACGTGCACACCAACACCGTCTCCCGGCGGCTGGACCGGATCACCGAACTGCTCGGCCCGGACTGGCAGCAGCCCGGCGGCGCGCTGGAGATCCAGCTGGCCCTGCGCCTCCACCGGGCCCGCGGGGCGATCTACCCGGGAACGGGACGGTAGGGCCCGCCCACCGGGGCCGGCGCGGTGGACCGGACGGGGCCGTCCGCCGGACCGACCCGGACCGGACTGCTCCCGGTCCGGGCCGGTCCGCCGGCCGTCGCGCGGTCAGGCCGAACGCGGGGTCGGGTACTCGGCCGGGCTCCCGCCGACCCCCGCCATCGCGGTGGCCGCGTGGGCCGCGGAGGCGAGCGAGATGTGCCGGTGCCAGCCCCGGAACGAGCGGCCCTCGAAGTCCCGCAGGCCGACCTCCTCGCCGACCCCGGTCAGGTCCCGGCACGCCCGCCCGGCGAGCTTGGTCAGCCGCAGCAGCGCGCCCGCGGGGGCCGAGGCCAGATTGGTGACCCACAGCGCCACCGGCGAGCTGTCCGGGTCCGCCCACTCGCCGAGCAGCAGCAGGTCGCGGTCGCCGTCGCCGGAGCCGGGGCGGCGGCCCCGGCCGGAGCCGTCCGCCGGACCGACCCGGACCGCGACGGTGAGCGACCCGCCCGCCCCGGTCGGCCCGCCCCACGTACTGCGGCGGCGCAGGCCCTTGACCGAGGCCAGGATCCGCTGGGCGGCGAGCGGTCCGCCGCCGTACCCGGGCAGCGCCGGGTCACGGACCTCCAGCCGGGACGTACCGCTGACCCGGGCGACCACCGGCAGCCCGGCCGCCGTGAACCGGTCGACGGTGGCCGCGACCCGGTCGACGTAGGTGTTCAGCACCACCGGCCGCGCCGGCACCCGCCAGCTGCCGACCGACTCCGTGAAGGCGGCGACCGCGCAGTCCGGCAGCGTCTCCTCCGCGATCCCCTCCGGGATCTCGGCCCGGCGCCGTCTGAGGTCGTCCCGCAGCCAGGACCCGGGCAGGAACAGCCGCCAGTGCACGGGGACGGTCAGCAGCTCGGAGGCGTAGAAGACCCCGAAGGCCTGCTGGCCGTGGAAGCTCTGACCCTGGCAATGGTCGAAGCCCTGCTCCACCCCCACCGACTGGTCGCCGGCCTTGGGGATCGGCATCGGGCCCACCACCCAGGCCTGCGGGGCCGCCGTCCGGGCGAGGTGACGGGCCAGCGCCTCCCGCATCGGCATCCAGTCCCAGGTGGAACTGCTGATGAAGTGGTGCAGGCTCTGCTCGGCGGCGGGGCCGCCGACATGGGCGGCGATGTTGCGGATGGACTTGCGCCCACGCGCCTGCAGCAGCCCCCGCAGGTACTGCTCACCCTTCTGACGCTGGTCGCGTCGCGTGAGCGAGGCGAAGAGCGTGCCGGCCAGCTCGGCGGTCGCCGCCTCCCACACGTCGCCCGGCCCACCCGCCGGGTGACGCCGCTGCGGCAGGTACAGCTCCGACCCGACCCCGCTCTCGCCGAACGGCACGATCACGACTTGCCCCCTTCGATGACCCGGCGGCCTCAGGTCGCCGCCCTGTCAAGACTGACGGCCCGACGGCCCGCTGGGGAGGTGGGCCGGCCCCCTCACCGCAGCTGTCAAGGGTCGCTCGGGCACCATCGGGGGCGCCGCCCGGCGCGAACCCCGGAGCACCGGCGCGCCCCCACCGCCCCCGAGCGGGTGCCGGGCCACCCCCCGGAGCGGCGGCGGGGTGGGGCCCCCGGGACCACGCGGAACGCCGCCGAGGGCCGCTGCTAGCCTGGCTGACATGATCACGCGGGGGTTCGAGCGACGGGTGCCCGACGAGCCGACCTCCGGTCCGCAGCGGGCGCTCATCGCGGCCTCCTTCGTCAACCGGGTCGGCAACGGTCTCTTCAACACCGCCGCCATCCTCTACTTCACGCTGGTGGTGCAACTGCCCGCCACCCAGGTGGGAGCCGGCCTGACGATCGCCGGCCTCTGCGGCCTGGCGGCCGGCATACCGGCGGGGAACCTCGCCGACCGGTACGGACCGCGCACGATCTGGCTGACGACGCTCGTCCTGCAAGCCGTGGCCATGGCCTCGTTCGTCCTGATCGACAGCTGGCTCGCCTTCACCCTCGTCGCCACCCTGGACCGGCTGGCCGCCACGGCGAGCGGCGCCGCGGGCGGCGCGCTCATCGCCAGGGCCGGCGGCGAGCGCCCGGCCGCGTTCCGGGCCAGACTCCGCACCTTCGTCAACCTCGGCGTCGTCGTGGGCACCCTGGGCGCGGCCGTCGCCATCCAGATCGACACCCGCGCCGCCTACACCGCACTGATCCTCGCCAACGCCGCCAGCTTCGCCGGCACCGCGCTGGTCGCGCTGCTGGGCCTCCCGAACTACCGGCCGCTGCCCCGGCCCGCGGGGCACCGCCAGTGGTCCGTCCTGGCCGACCGGCCGTACGTGTCCTTCGTCGCGCTCTACAGCGCCATGGGGCTGCAGTACCAGGTCGTCTCGCTCCTGCTGCCGATCTGGCTCAGCTCCCACACCGACGCGCCGCGCTGGACCGTGGCGGCCGTCTACGCGATCAACAGCGGTGTCTGCGTGGCCCTGCAGAGCAGACTCGGTGCCAGGGTGGAGACGCCCCGGCAGGGCGGCCGCGCCTTCCGCCTGGCCGGGATCCTGTTCCTCGTCAGCTGCCCGCTGATGGCCCTGACCGCCGCCGTCCCGGTCTGGGTCGCGCCCGCGCTCGCCGTCCTCGCCGTGTGCGTCCACAGCGTCGGGGAGGTCTGGGAGTCCTCGGCCGGCTTCGCCCTCGGCTTCGGCCTCGCGCCCGACCACGCCCAGGGGCAGTACCAGGGCTTCCTCGGCATCGGCTTCAACGCGGGCCAGGCCCTCGCCCCGGTGATCCTGACCGGCGCGGTCCTCGCGCTCGGGTCCGCCGGCTGGCTGCTCCTCGGTGCCTTCTTCGCCTGCCTCGGCGCGGCCGGCCCCCCGGTCGCCGCCTGGGCCGCCCGCACCCGACCGGGCCCCCCGAACACCGAAACCCCCGTCCCCCGCCGCCAGGACACACCCGCCCCGGTCGCCGAGTAGCCCCGGAAACACCGCTGCCCCGACCCGCGTTCACGCGGGTCGGGGCAGGAGGGGCGGAAGAGTCGGCCTGTACGCCGGGTTCTGTCTCCGCCGAGCACGGCCCCGGGGGGCGCCGTCCTGCCAGGGAATCCGATCGCCGGCTGGGCGCGGCACCCCGGGCGACCGGCAGTCAGCTGCCGAAGGAAGCCCCGCTGCCGGCCGCGCGGCGGTACACGCTCGATCGAGTGTTCTCCTCTCGATCGGACAATCGAAACGGATCGACTCCGCCTCACACACCGTCGCCGACCACATGGCGGCCCCCAGTGCGGCCAAACGCCGCAACCCCGACGACAGGCCGCTCGACGACGTGATCCGTGCGCGCGTCGGCTGCCGCGGGCCCTCGGGCCGTCCTTGCGGGTCCCCGGGGACTCCGGTTGGATATCCGCTGTGAACGAGCGACTGCGCTCCGCACTCACCCAGCGCGGTGTCCCCCCGGAGGCCCTCGCGACGGTCTGCGAGGTGGACCCGAAGACCGTTGCCCGCTGGTTGAGCGGCCGTGTACCCCACGCACGTCATCGGTGGAGCGTCGCACACCACCTGAAGGTGGACGAGTCCTTCCTCTGGCCGGAGACCCGGCCCAGGAACGGACAAGATCCAGGACAGAAAGTTGGCCTCGTGGCCACATACCCAGACCGTGCCAGCGTCCCGCGGGAGACATGGCTCTCCCTGCTGCTGGCAGCAGAGCAGCGCATCGACGTGCTGGTGTTCTCGGGAACGTTCTTGGCCCAGTCGAACCCCCGCATCGCCACCATGCTCGCCCAGCGCGCGGCGGCCGGAGCCCGGATCCGGTTGTGCTTCGGTGACCCGCAGAGCCGCGCCGTGGCGATCCGCGGGCGAGAGGAGGGGATCGGGGATGCGCTCGCCGCGAAGGTCCGCGCCTCGCTCACCTACTACCGGCCGCTGTTGGGGGCGCCCGGCTGCGAGATCCGTCTGCACGACACCACCCTCTACAACTCCCTGTTCCGCTACGACAACGACTTGTTGGTCAACCCACACATCTGGGGCCAGCCCGCGTCCGCAAACCCCCTGCTGCACCTCCAGAAGGCCCCGGAGACAGGGTGGTTCGACCGCTACGCTACGAGCTTCGACGCGGTATGGGACTCCGCCCGGCCGTGGACGGACGACGCTGAAGGAGCGCAGTCGCATGGCCGGTAGGACTGAGTACTACGGCGATCCGGCGGCACCAGCGGCCAACTCGCTGGTGCCCGCGAGCAACCTGCTCGTTCAGAACGAGGAGGGCGCGATCCTGCTGCAGCGCCGACGCGACACCGGGCAGTGGGCGCTTCCCGGCGGCAAGCAGAACATCGGCGAGTCCGCCGCCGACTGCGCGGTGCGGGAGTGCGAGGAGGAGACCGGCATCAAGGCGGAGATCACGGGCTTCCTCGGCGTCTACTCCAATCCGGCGCACGTCGTCGTCTACAGCAGCAACGGCGAAGCCCGCCAGCAGTTCGAGGTCGTCTACATCGGCCGCCCGGTCGGCGGCGCGCCCACGATCAACGAAGAGGCGGACGGCGTGCTCTGGGTACGGCCGGGCGACCTGGACGACTACGACGTCCACCCGAGCATGCGCGAGCAGATCGGCCACTACCTCAGCGGCCAGTACCCCTACCTCGGCTGAACCTCAGCGGCGACCCGCCGCTCGGTACGGGCTACCGCCGCCTCGATCTCCACCTGTGCCCGCTGGATGAAGCGCCCTACCAGGGTGCCGGCTCCGTACCGGGCGACGATCTCCGCGACCCGGTCCCGGGCGCTGGTCGGCGTCCCGTCGGGGGTCGTGGTCATGTCGCAGTAGACCAGCGCGTCCACCAGCATCTGGTCCTCAAGCAACGGGAACTCCCCCTCCAGCTGGAGCCGAAGCCCACGCTCCTCGGCCTCCAGCAGGGCGAAGGAGTGGTTGGCGACCAGCTGGACCAGCCGCTCGTCCGCACCGTGCTCGTCCCGCAGGAATCGCGCGCCGTCCAGAGGATGAAAGCCGGTCAGGGCCAGGCGAGGTGCGTAGCCGACATCGTGGAGCACCGCCGCCGCGACCAGCAGGCCGTCGTCGGGCCCGGCCACCGTAGCCAGCCGCGCAGCCTGACGCGCCACCCCCTGGGAGTGTGACCACCGCCTCGGCAAGGTGCCCGCCAGCTCCTGTTCGGCGATCCGCCGCGCCCACTGGGGCAAGGTTTCCGTCACGCTGTCGGCCTTCCCCGCCGGGTGACTGTTCCATGCGGGCCGGCGCCGGACAGCGGCGGTCCGGCCGATATCGCCGCCCCGTCCGTTCATTCGCTCAGCAAATGGACCATACCCAGGGGCCGGACAACGAGGTTCGGACAATGTCCTGGGCAGGGCACCCTTCGGGTTGTGCACGCTGGGCGACGCGTTCGGCGCAGTCGCTGTTCAGGGCCGCAAAAGTCTCATGGAGCCGACGTTGTCCTTGAAACCAAGTCTGCGGTACAGCGGAATTCCATCGGCACTGGCGGTGAGGCTGACCAGCCCACAGCCTTGCTCCCAGAACCAGGCAAGCAGTGCCGTCATGACCGCCGCAGCGTGGCCCCGTTGGCGGTGTTCCGGGTCGGTCAGAACGAGGTGAACGTACCCTGTGCGTCCGGTATAGGTGGGTCCGGGAGGCGCCTTGTAGATGGTTCCGAGCGCGACCGAGATCAACCGTTCATCCGGCCCGCCGATCGCGAACCCAGCCATGTCCCCGCCGGCTGCGAGGCCGTCGACCAGGTAACCCGCGAGATCCTCGAACCACCGGCCTGTCGGAGCCGCTCCGATCATCGCCGCACGAATCCGTGCTATCGGCATCGCATCAGCGACTGTCACTCTCCGTGCAACCGAATCGCCCCGCCCCTCGATGGGGTGACTTCGCGATGTCGTACTGGACACTGGGGCGAACCTCGGGGGGTGTTTGTTCGAGAAACCGATGGTCGCCAACGGTGAGCCTGCACTGTCGCCGCCATCAGCCTGATGATTGCTACCGCCGTTGTGTTCCCTCCCAGCTATCAGGTCAACACTGATCAAGATGAACGGCAACCGGAGCATGCGCGCGCCGCTACCGTGTGTCCATGACTGTTGACCCTTCTCCGGTTCGTGTCCGCTTCGCTCCGAGCCCGACGGGCATGTTCCACGTCGGTGGTGCCCGCTCTGCCCTGTACAACTGGGCGACAGCGCGACAGCGCGGCGGCAAGTTCGTTCTGCGGATCGAGGACACGGACGCCGCGCGCAACCGCGAGGAGTGGACCGAGGGGATCATCAGCGCACTCGCGGCCGTCGGCATCTCGAAGGCGGACCCGGCATTCGAGGGCCCCTATTTCCAGTCCGAGAACGAGGTCCGGCACCGCGAGGCATCCGCTCGGCTGCACGAGGCCGACCTCGCGTACTACTGCGACTGCACGCGCGAACAGGTCACCGAGCGCACGGGCTCCCAGCAGCTGGGGTACGACGGCTTCTGCCGCGACCGGGGGCTCGGCTTTGAGGCCGGCCGCGCTCTGCGGTTCCGTACCCCGGACAACGGTGCAACCGTGGTGGTCGACCTGATCCGCGGCAACCCCGAGTTCCCCAACTCGGCCATCGAGGACTTCGTGATCGCTCGGGGCGACGGCAGCCCGGTGTTCCTCCTGGCCAACGTGGTCGACGACCTTGACGAGGGGATCACCCAGGTGATCCGCGGCGAGGAGCATCTGTCGAACACTCCGAAGCAGCAGCTGTTGTGGCGCGCTCTGGGCGCCGAGCCCCCCGTGTGGGCGCACCTGCCGGTCATCGTGAACGAGAAGCGGCAGAAACTGTCCAAGCGGCGTGACAAGGTGGCGCTGGAGGACTACCTGGCCGAGGGCTACCTTCCCGAAGCGATGGTGAACTACCTGATGCTGCTGGGCTGGGGTCCAAAGGACGACGTGGAGATCCGCCCCTATGCCGAGTTGGAGCGGCTGTTCCGTGTGGAGGACGTGAACGGCTCCTCGGCGTTCTTCGACGTGAAGAAGCTGACGGCTTTCAACGGGGAGTACATCCGGGCACTGTCGGTGGAGCGGTTCGTGGCGGCGTGCGCACCGTGGCTCGCCGCACCTCAGGCACCCTGGCGTGCCGAGGCGTTCGACCCGGCACTGTTCGCCACGGTGGCGGGCCTTGCGCAGACACGGATCTCGGTGCTGTCGGAGATCACCGCTTACGTCGACTTCCTGTTCCTGGACGAGCCGGTGCGCGACGAGGCGTCGTGGGCGAAGGCGATGAAGGAGGGGGCGGCCGATCTGCTGCGCGCGGCGCGGCGGCGTATGGCCGACGCTGAGTGGGAGGCGCAAGCGCTCAAGACGGTGTTGGAGGAGACGGCTACGGAGGCCGGCTTGAAGCTGGGCAAGGCTCAGGCGCCGATCCGGGTGGCAGTGACTGGCCGTACGGTGGGGTTGCCGCTGTTCGAGTCGTTGGAGGCGCTCGGCCGCGAGCGGACTCTGCTGCGCCTGGACAAGGCGCTGGCCGAGCTGGTGTGACAGCTCGTGGGTCCGCACGCCCACTGGGCTGTGCGGACCCACGCTTGCGCCTGCTCAACGCAGGTCAACCAGACGGTGTGCGGTGCCGTCCGGTTCGGCGGGCATTGACCACAGCGGGCACACCGGGATGGTGCTGCGGTCGCAGTTGCTGCTGGTCAGGGTCTTCTGGAGGTGGTCGTATGCGGCGCAGCCGCCTCCGCAGGTGGAGCTGTGCTGGCAGGTGCGGCAGTTGGAGGAGACGGTGTTGACCAGGGTGAGTTCGCTGATCCCGTCCTGGAGTCGGGGGCGGATGGCCCCGTTGCGGAACTCGCCGTAGTGGAGATCGGTGTCGAAGAACGCCGAGCAGATGTAGACCCGTCCGTCAGGAAAGATCGCGAGGCGTTCGAGGTTCCGGGCGGTGCAGCCGCCGTATCCGGCGGCGCGAAGGGCGGGGAGTTGGTCGGCGGTGGCGAACGCGGGCGGGTAGAAGACGCGTAGTCGGCGGCCGGCGGCAGACTGGCGGATCTGGGTACACAAGTCCGCCCATTCGGTGGGTGGGATCTGGAAATGAGGCTTGTCGAGACCGAGCCCGGTCGGGGTGAAGTAGTGGAAGGAGAGCATCTCCAGGCCGATGGAGTCGGCGAGGTCGATGGCATCGAACACGTCACCCTGGTTGGCGGTGGTGACAGTGAAGATGGCGCGGGTCTGGAAGCCGTCGGCGACGGCGCGCTTCATACTCGCGAGCAGGGGACGCCAGGTCTTGGGGCCCCGCATCTGCTCGTGCGTCTCCTGGCGGGCACCGTCCATGGAGAAGGAGAACGAGTCGAGCCGATCCTTCAACAGAGGCCAGGTCTTGGGGGCGATGAGACCGTTGGAGGTCAGGACGACCTTGTAGCCCTGCTCCTTGCAGACGTCGAGGATGTCGCCGAACTGGGGGTGAGTGGTCGGCTCGCCGCCCAGGAGATAGACCTTGTACTGGCCGTAGGCGACGCGGAGGCTGGAGAGGATGTCCTCGACCGTGGCGGGGGCCATGCGTCGCTCCGATGCGAGGCGGTCACCCATATAGCAGTGCTTGCAGCGTAGTTGGCACCTCTCGGTGATGTAGAGGAAAAGGAACGGTTCCTTGGCCGCGGTGGCGTGCCCGGCGGCGTGTACCAGGGCGTGGGGCACGGTGGTCAGGATGGTCACGGTGGTCCTCTCCTTGTCAGCGCAGGGCGTGCAGCGAGTCGGCTTCGCGGGCGCCCCAGGCGGAGACGGTCCACAGGATGCACAGCGGGGTGGTGTCGCGGTCGCAGGAGTAGAATCCCTTGTCCGCGTAGGCGGGGATCTCGGAGTAGGCGGGGCAGCCTCCTCCGCAGGTGTCGGTATTCGGGCAACCGGTGCACACCGGGTCGACGGTGAGGTAGGCGTTGAGCTCATTGTTCGGGTCGGGATTCAGGACGAGCCGGTCGCCTTCGAAGGTGGCGTAGTGCCGGCCGTCGTCCATGAAGACGGGGCAGGCGAAGACCGTGCCGTCCGGGTAGACGTGCGGGCGGTCGAGGGTGCGGGCGGGGCAGCCCGGGTACCCACGGTCGAACCACGCTGCCTGGTCATCGGCCTTGACGAAGGTCGGCGGGTAGTAGACCGCCAGGCGTGGCTCGGGCTTGTAAGCCTCGATCTCGGCGCAGAAGTCCATCCACTCGATGGGGCTGAGCGGCTGGAGGAAGCGACCGCCGTTCCCGGTCTTGCCAAGGTTGTGAAAACTCAGGGTGTGGGCGCCGCGTTCGGCGAGGAAGGGGATGAGGTCGAGAGCTCCCTCGCGGTTGGTCTGCGAGACGGTGCACATCACCCGCACCTGGTAGCCGAGTTCGCGTGCCTGTCCGATGTGGCGAACGACCTTGTCGTAGTTGGTGGGGTTGCCGCGAATCTTGCGGTGGATGCGTGGGTCGGCGGACTCCAGCGAGAAGTTGAAGCTGTCCAGGCTGCTCGGCGGGATCTTGTCGAAGAGGTCATCGTCGAAGTCGCCGTTGCTGCTGATGGTGACCCGGTACCCACGCGTGCGGCCTTCGGCGACGATGGTGGGCAGCTCGGGGTGCATGGTGGGCTCGCCGCCGAGGAGGTAGAGCTTGTCGTGGCCCCCGGTGATCCGGAAGTAGTCCATGACCTTGATGGCGGTCTCGACGCTCATGCTGTTGGCCGCGTCGAGGCGGCCGTTGCCCACGTAGCAGGTCTTGCAACGCAGACTGCACGCGGTGGTGGGGTAGAGGAACACGAACCGTTCGCGGGTCTGACGGTAGATCGGCGGCCGACTGGTGGGCATGCCGAGGGAGACGGTGGTCATCGGGTTCCTTCCGGTTCGGTGTGGAGGAAGGCCAGGCACTGGGCGGTCAGGGACGCCGCGAGTGTTTCGTCAGCGGTGGGCAGCGGGCATGTGGCGCCGTCAGCGGGCGGCTGAGCGTCCTGGCACCCTGCGGGCAGGGCGTCGGTGCGGCTGAGCAACTCGGTTCCGAACCATCGCTCCAGGCCGATCCCGACGGGGGTGTCAGCCCACTCGGCGGTGGCGACCCGGGACTGCCACAGGTAGGAGAGCTGGTGCTGCGGACTGTCGGGCGGCAGGCGCAGTCGGCCCTTGTAACCCTGGATCCGGGGCATTGGCCAGGTGGAGAAGTAAGCTGCGGCGCGGGCTTCGAGGGCCGGCAGCACACCGGCCGGGTCGTGGACCCCAATCTTGGGATCGGCGAGGAACTTGAACACTACGTCGCCCTTGCGGAACACCGACAGCGGGCAGTCCGCGAGATAGCAGGCGGATCGCTGGACAGCCGGCACGGCGGCGATGCTGGCTTCGGTGAAACCCAGCAGGTCGTTCAGGGTGTCGGCGGTGAAGGCCTCCCCGCAGTGATCGAAGTCGAGGCCGGCGAGCAGGTGCAGGGCGCGCAGGCGTTCGGCGAAGCGTCGCTCCTGACCGTGGTCGCTGTGGGCGGTGATAACGAACAGGTCGATGTCGCTGGTCGGCTTGTTGGTGCCGCGAGCGTACGAGCCACCAACGAAGGAGCACAGCAGGTTGTCGCCGAAGCCCTCGACGGCGGCGTTGCTGGCCGCAGCGACCGTCTGGGCGGCGCTCATGCGGCCCTCTTGGTGGTGCGTCCAGGTTCGCGGGTGATGGCCTCGGCCGCTACCAGGCCGCCGACTGCGGCCTGGAGGATGCCCTGGGCCAGCCCGGTGCAGTCGCCGGCCGCGTACAGGCCGGCGGCGCTGGTCTCAAGGTCCTCGGTGAGCTTCAACTCGTCCCAGAGATTCTCCAGTTCCAGTCCAATCACGGCGACCTGGGAGAGGGTGGCGACGCTGAGCGGGCGGCCGGAGAAGTAGGTCATCAGGTCTTCGAAGGCACTGCACAGGGCGGTGTGGACCTCGCGCGGCAGGATGCTTGCGAGGTCAGCGACCTGGTAGTCCCGTAGGGAGGGCTGGATGCCGCTGAGCCTGGCGAACTGCTCCAGGTCGGTGCAGGCCAGGGCACGGTTGTGGAAGTCGGGATACCACTGGAGTACGGGCTTGCCCGGACGGTCGGTCCTCAGCGCCCGGTAGGGGGTGAGGAGGTTCACTTCGACCCAGGCGGAGTTGCGCGGGGTGGCGTTGGCGTCTCGTAGCTGCGCGAGCAGGGCGAAGTTCGCGGTGTTGCCGTCGTGCGGCTCGGGGATGACGTGCCCGTCGAGGAGGGTGTGGTCGCCATAATCCGTAAACTTGATACGCCCGCCACCGGGGCCGGCGCAGAAGCAGAACGTTTTGATCTTCACGTCGTTGGCGACGATGGTGGTCTTGAAGTCCTCGTGGATGTCGGCCCCGAGCTGTAGGAGGGCCTTCGGCATCTCGAAGCGGACCCCGACGGACGGTGCGGGCGCAGCGTGCGCGAGCCCGAGGTCGCGCAGGATCTGCTGCCACCAGCGCTGGCCGCGTCGTCCAACCGCCACGATCACAGAACTGGCCAGCACGGTCTCGCTGATGCCGGCGCGGTCAGCGACCTCGGCCCGCCACATTCCCCGCGCACGCTGAAGGGAGGCGACCTGCGCCTGCATCCTCAACTCGGTGCTCGGAGCGACGGTGATGCGCTGGTGCAGCCGCTCGATTACGGTCCGCACCTGCTGCGCACCAAGCGAGGCCACCGGATAGTCCTTGATCTGAAACGGCCCGACTGTTGGGAGGGCTCCGCGGAAAGCGATTTGCTCCTCGCTGCACAAGCGCCGTACGGCCCGGTCCATGAGTGTCTCGGCCCGCTCGGTGCCAAGGAGTTCGGCCAGCCGCCGACCACTGGGGAACCTCGATAGCTTCACCCCGTCCCCGTAGTGAATGGAGCCGCCAAACCCGGAGATCACGTTGCAGATGCCCTTACAACCGTTGCAGGACCGCATAAGGTCGACCGGGCAGGCGCGACGCTGGTAAGGGCGGCCGGCATCGACCAACAACACTCGAGCCCTGTCGTCGGAGAGGCGATCGGCGGCGATCAGCCCAGCGGGACCGGCTCCGATCACGAGGGTGTCGACGAACGTGGTCAACAGTTTCCTCCGTAGTACTGCTCGATCCAGGAGGAGGCCGCGCCGGCAGCCTCGACGGCCGGCCGATTGGCTTCCTCGATCAGGTCGGTGACGGAACGATGGTGGAGATGGCGGTAGTTGGGACGCTCCGGTAGGACTGGCGTCGCGCTCAAGTCAACGATCGTCCGACACGAGGGCGCGTTGGCCAGGCGCGCGATGCGGTCGCGGTACTCCGGCGTGAGACCAGACGTCGCGAGCATCAGGTCGAAGCCGTCGTCGCACACCCTCTCGGGCAGTTCGGCGGCCCGCAGGACGGCGATGCCGCTGGTTGCCGACCGCATCGCCCGGCGAAGCTTCTTCGGATCCCGGGTAAGCAGGTACACGGCGCGCTCGTCGCCGAGATCCTGCGCGACCGCCTGTGCCAACATCCCCCCGCCGACCACGACGAGGTTGCGCGGCTTAGCAGCTCCGGTCTCCAGGAGGGTACTGGCGAGGTCGCGGTAGTCGAGCCGGGCGCGAAGGCCGAACCGACGCCGCGCCTGGCTGGCGAGCAGGAGTGCCTCTGCGCCGGCGGGCCGCAGCGGATGCCGGGCGGGGAGACGCTCGAACACGGCGTGAACCTGACGGAAGACAAACTGCTCCCCGAGGATCAGGGACATCGTCCCGGCAGCGATGCGGGCCAGCCGCGAGGCAGCGGCCTCATGGCCGATGATCGTCCGACAGAGCCGAACAGGCACCGGCGCGGCGGCCGTCGTCGACCCGGCCTGATACCACTCGACTCGGTGGCACGTCCGCAGCAGTAGCCCTGTCGGCGAATCTTGGACGGAACCCGCCTCCAGCAGGTGAAAGGCGGCTCCAAGCTCCTGTACGGAATGGGTGGTGGTGTCGTTGAACGAGCACCATGCGATGCGGCTGACGGCTGCGGCCGGGTGCACTCGCAGTTCGTGCGGTGGATCAATGGCCTGGGGCATGGGCACCTCCTCGGTTCCTGGGAGTCGGCTACCTGCGGTGCTGCTGCGGATAGGAGTCGGCCCGATCGGGTGGCGCGGCGAGGAACCGGGAACAGGCACCCCGGATCTTCGATGTGGCGGCGACCTGTGCCTTCGCAGACGGTGTCACGGGTTGGCACGGTGTCCGGGCATGAGCCGCCGAAGCGCTGGAGCCGGGCACACCCCACTGCTACGGTCGCTCGACCGACTGGCACTGGACCCTGGTGGAGCTTCGGATCAGTGACCGTCATCTGACGGTGCGTTGATGCTGGCGCCGGCCGCCGGGACGGCACGACCTCGTCTTGGGACGTTCCGGAGACGTCCCGGGACGTCTCCGGCTTCCGAAGGCAAACGGTTCTGACCTTCTGGCGCGATCGAGTGATCGCTCAGCGTCACCAGCCGTTCGGTCCCTCAGGGACTCGGGCCAGGAGATGTCGCCGCCGGATCAGCGACCACCCACGATCGCGGTCGCCTTCCGTCCCGTGACACGGCCTGCCCCTGGAGGACCCAAAAGGAAAGGGCCTCCGACATAGGTCGGAGGCCCTTTCCGGGGGCAAAGCCCCCGGTACGACGGAAGAGTCGGCCTGTACGCCGGGTTCTGTCTCCCGGGCTGCTCGCGCGGCCCGGGGAGGCGGTCATCCATCTAGGGCTGCCGTTGCCGACAGCCTCGTGCGGTCTACCCGCGGACTCGGGCGAGCAGCCCTCGGTCATCCGCGCACGGTGCCCGGAGGCACCGATCTTGACCTTGCTCCAGGTGGGGTTTACCGAGCCGGCCGAGTCACCCCGGTCGCTGGTGGTCTCTTACACCACCGTTTCACCCTTACCCATCGCCGAAGCGGTGGGCGGTCTGTTCTCTGTGGCACTGTCCCGCGGGTCACCCCGGGTGGGCGTTACCCACCACCCTGCTCTGTGGAGCCCGGACGTTCCTCGGCGGGCCCCGAAGGACCCGTCGCGACCGCCCGGCCGGCTCTTCCGCCGTAGTGGTCATGGTAGCCGCTCGGGCGGGGCCTCCCGCACGGCGGGGCGGGCCGGGAGCGGGTCGCCGCCGAGGCGGGCGGCCACCCTGGTGGCGGTGCCGGTGGCCCAGGCGGTGGTGGTGACCAGCCCGAGGACGAGGATCGCGACGCCCAGCCCGGTCACGATCCACCAGCCGGCGTGGCTGGCCGGGGCGAAGCCGGTGGCGACCGGGCCGACCACGGCCGAGGTGACCACGGTGCCGATCACCGCGACACCGAGCGACTGGCCGACCTGCCGGCTGGTCGAGGCGACCGCCGCCGCGACGCCCGCCTGGGCCCGCGGCATCCCGGAGACGGCGGCGTTGGTGATCGGCGCGTTGACCATGCCGAAGCCGAACCCGAACAGCGCGTACGCGGCCAGCAGCAGGCCCGGCGGGGAGTCGGCGGTGAGCGTGGTGAGCAGCACCCCGCTGGCGGCGAGGCCGAGGCCGGCCGCGACCAGCGGGCCGCGCGGCCCCCGGCCGCCGACGATCCGGCCGGAGAGCGGTGCGCAGACCAGCATCATCCCGGCCATCGGCAGCGTCCACAGCCCCGCCTCGACCGGGCTGTAGTGCCGGACGTCCTGCAGGTAGAGGGTGTTGAGGAAGAGGAAGCCGCCGAGCGCGGCGAAGGCGCAGACGGCGGTGACGGTGGCACCGGTGAACGGCGCGCTGCGGAAGAAGCGCGGGTCGACCAAGGGCTCGGCGACCCGCAGCTCCCAGAACGGGAAGGCCGTCAGCGCGGCCAGCGCGGCCGCGCCGAGCCCGAGGATCAGCGGGGAGGTCCAGCCGTGCTCGGGGCCCTCGATGATCGCGGCGGTGCCGCAGCCGAGCAGCACCACCATCAGGAGCTGGCCGACCGGGTCCAGCCGGCGCGGCCGGGGGGAACGCGACTCGGGGACGTAGCGGGCGGTCAGCAGGCAGGCGGCCAGTCCGACCGGGACGTTGATCAGGAAGATCGCCTGCCAGCCGGCGCCGTCCACCAGGAATCCGCCGAGCAGGGGACCGAGGGCCATCGAGATGCCGACCACCCCGCCCCAGACGCCGATCGCCCGGGCCCGCTCGCGCGGTTCGGTGAAGGTGTTGGTGATGATCGACATCGCCACCGGGTTCAGCATCGAGCCGCCGACCGCCTGCACCGCCCGGAACACCACGAGCCACTGCAGGCTGGGCGCCAGGCTGCAGAGCAGCGAGCCGAGCACGAAGAGCAGCAGACCGGTCTGGAACACCCGGCGGCGGCCGAAGCGGTCGGCCACCGAGCCGAACAGCATCAGCAGCGAGGCCAGCACCAGGGTGTAGGCGTCGATGATCCACTGCAGGCCGGAGGCCGGGGCGTCGAAGTCCTTCTGGATCGCCGGGAGGGCGATGTTCACCACCGTGTTGTCGAGTCCGACGATGAACAGGCTCAGACAGCAGATCGCCAGGATCAGCTGCCTGCGGCGCCGGTCGGGGTCCGCGGACGGCGTACGGGGGGAGGTCGGTTCGGCCACGGGTCGATCCTCCCACCCGGGTGCCACCGGGCGGCGGCGGAACGGACCGTACGGGTGGCGCTGCGGGGCGGGGTGGGCCGCGGCCGACCGCACCGGAGTGGCCGCGGCGGACCGACCGCGGGGCCCGGACGGACTCAGACGGCGCCGAACCGGACCGTACCGGTGGCGGGGTCGGCCCGGGTCAGCCGGGCGGCGATCCGGCCGCCGAGCGGGAGCGCCCCGCCGGCCGCCGCCTCGCAGCGGGCCCGGACCGCGGGTTCGCGCAGTTGGACGGTGCCGCGGGCGGGCCGCTGCTCGTCCACGTCGATGACCACCGCGGGGAAGTCCTCGCCCTCCCGGCCGGCCAGCAGCTCCGCCTCCACGAGGTCGACGCAGGCCCGTTCGACCTCGGCCGAGCGGCGGTCCCCGGCCGCCATCAGGGCGGGGACCTCGGGCAGCGCCTCCCGGGCCCAGTCCGGCACGGACTCGCCGGCGGCCACGGCCGCGCAGACCTCCTGGGCGAAGCGGTCCCCGAGCCGGCGCAGCGGCGCGGTGCAGTGCGCGTAGGGCGCGGCCAGCGCGGCGTGCGCCGGATCCGCCGGGGCGGGCAGGCCCTGGGTCTCGTCGAAGGCCCGGTAGCCGGCCCCGCGCAGCAGGCCGGTGCACTCGTTGAGGAAGGCCGCGTGCAGCGGGGTGTCCGGGTCGAGGGAGCGGATGAGGTCCGGGTACGGGAGGTCCGGCGGCCAGTCGACGTCGAGCGCGCGGGCGGTGCGGCGCAGTCGCTCGAACGCGGCGGGGGGTGCGGCGGGCAGGGTGCGCAGCAGGCCGACCCCGGCGTCCAGCATCAGCTCCGCCGCGGCCATCCCGGTGAGCAGGGAGATCTGGGCGTTCCAGCCGTCGGCGGGGGTGAGCGCGCGGTAGCCGAGGACGTACCCGTGCAGGGTCTCCTCGATCTCCTGCTCGGGAACGGGCAGGCTGACCCCGCCGCGGGCCCGCTCGCGCTCCTCGCGGAGCCGGCCGACGACGGCGAGCAGGGCGAGCTGCTCGTCGGCGCCGCCGGCGTCCACGGCGCGCTGGACGTCGGTGTAGTCGAGCCGGCGGTGCGAGCGGACCAGGGCGCGGCGCAGGTCCGCGAGGACGACCCCGCCGTCGGCGTCCAGGTCGAGCTGCCAGAGCAGGGCCGGACGGGTCTCGCCGGGCAGCAGGCTGGCGGCGTCCTCGGAGAGCCGGGCCGGGTGCAGCGGGACGCGGTGGTCGGGGAAGTAGAGGGTCTGGACACGGCGGCGGGCCTCGGCGTCGATCGCACCGCCGGGGCGGACGAAGGCGGCGACGTCGGCGATCGCGTAGTGCACCCGGTAGCCGCCGCCGGGGCGGTGGGCCAGGTGCATGGCCTGGTCGAGGTCGCGGGAGCCGGGCGGGTCGACGGTGAAGAGCGGGAGGTCGGTCGCGTCGTACTCCGGCAGTCGCGGGGACTCGGCGGCCTGCTCGGCCTCCGCGAGGACGGCCTCCGGCCACTCGGTGCGGATCTCCAGGCGGGCGCGCAGCTCGGCCAGTTCGGCGTTGATCCGGGCGGAGTCGGCGGCCTTGACGCGCAGTTTTCGGCGTGGCATGCAGGCAGCGTAGGGCGAATCGGGTGATTCCGGGCGGAGGTCGGCGGCGGGCGCGCCGACCCCCGCCCGGGCCGAGCGCGCCGCCCGGGCACCGGCCGAGCGGCCCGACGGCTCGGCCACTCGACAACTCGGCCACTCGGCGGCTCAGCGGCCGAGCAGGGACCTGAGGTCCTTGGCCGCGGCGGCGACCGCGTCGTCGTAGCCGCCGGTGGCCAGCCGGAGCATGAAGGCGACGGCGCCGTCCGGGTGCGGGTCGGTGTAGGGCTCGGCGTTGTAGTCGAGGAAGAGCAGCATCGCCTCGAAGGCGGTGCGCTTGTTCCGGTCGATCAGCGGGTGGTTGCGGGCGAGGCTCTGGCCGAGGGCGACGGCCTTGGTCCAGAGGTCGGGGTAGGCGTCCCGGCCGAAGAGGCCCGCCTGCGGGCGGCCGAGGGCCGAGAGCAGGGCGCCGAGGTCACGGATGTTCTCCGGGCCGCCGGCGAGGTAGGTGACGTCCGCCAGGTCGAGGTATTCGACGTCGCGGCCGTCCGGCTGCCCGGTCACAGGTCCTTGAGTCTCTCCAGCGTCTCCGCGTTGGCCGCGCGGATCCGGGCGACCATGGCCACCCGGCGGTCCTCCCGGCTGGGGGTCGGCCGCTCGACCAGGGCCTCGGGCAGCTCCGACTGCCGCACGTCGAAGGCCAGCTCCGCGCGGTCCGGGCCGGGCGCCTCGGTCACCCGCACCCGGCCGGCCAGCACCGCCCGGGCCGCCGCCGCCACCGCGAACTCCAGGGCCAGCCTGGTCTGCGGCGGGAGGTCGGCGGGCAGCCGGACGGGCAGGGACTCCTCCACGGCGTCGTCGTCGCCGGGCACCAGGTCCAGGGGGCGCAGGGTCATCTCGTCACTCTCCTTCGGTGCCACGGTAGGCCGGGGGCGGGCCCGCGGCCCAGCGATTTCCGCAAGGGCTCGTAGGGTGGCCCGGACAACGGACTCGGAAGGGGGCCACAGCCGATGGGCACGGGCGCGGGAACAGGAACGGGAACAGGAACGGGCGCGGGAACGGTGGGGGACGCGGTGACCGGAGCGGTGCGGGTGACGGGCGCGGCGGTGGCCGGCGTCCTGGCGGCGACGGGGGCGCTGCACGCGCTCTGGACGGCGACGCCGTGGCCGGCGCGGTCACCGCGGGACTTCGCGGACACGGTGGTCGGCACGGGCGACGGCGTGCCCCCGGTGGCGGCCTGCCTCGCCGTGGCGGGACTGCTGGGGACGGCGGCGTACCTGGTGGGCGCGGAGGCCGGGGTGCTGCCGGCGGTGGGACCGCGGCGGGTCCGACGGGCCGGCGTCCGCGCGGTCGCGGGGGTGCTGCTGGCCCGCGGGGCGGCCGGGCCGGTGGCCTTCGGTGCGCGGAGCGGGCGGACGGCGCGGTTCAGGCGGTTGAACGTGCGGTACTACTCGCCGCTCTGCCTGGCGCTCGGCGCCGGGGCGGCCGTGGTCGCGGCGGCCCCCGGCGCGGACCGGCCCCAGGCAGCGCCGGGCGCGACCCCGGCGCGCACTCGCAGCGACCCCGGCGCGCACTCGCAGCGACCCCGGGCCCCGCACGCGGCGGGGTTACCCGCGGTCGGTCCCGTTTGCGTAGGGTGGCGGGGTTCGCCCGCCACAAAATGTTGAGGAGTCCGCTGTGCTGGTGCTGTTGCCGCCCTCGGAGGGCAAGGCCGCGTCCGGGGACGGAGTGCCGGTGGCGCTCGACGCGCTGTCGCTGCCCGGGCTGACGGCGGCGCGCGCGCAGGTGCTGGAGACCCTGGTCGCCCTCTGCCGCGGCGACGAGGAGACCGCCGCCGGGGTGCTCGGCCTGAGCCCCGGTCTGCGCGGCGAGGTCGCCCGGAACGCGGGCCTGCCGACGGCCGGCGCGCGGCCCGCCGGCGAGGTGTACACCGGCGTCCTGTTCGACAACCTCGGTCTGGCCACCCTGGACGCGGCCGCGTACGACCGGGCCGAGCGCTCGCTGCTGGTCTTCTCCGGCCTCTGGGGCGCCGTCCGGATCGGCGACCGGATCCCGCCCTACCGCTGCTCGATGGGCGTGAAGCTGCCCGGTCTCGGGGCGCTCGGCCCGTACTGGCGCGCCGCGACGGCCTCCGTGCTGCCCGAGGTGGCGGACGGCCTGGTGCTGGACCTGCGCAGCTCCGCCTACGCGGCGGCGTGGAAGCCGGCCGGTGAGGTGGTGACCCGGACGGCCACCGTGCGGGTGCTGCAGGAGCGCGACGGCAAGCGGTCCGTGGTGAGCCACTTCAACAAGGCCACCAAGGGCCGGCTGGTCCGCGACCTGCTGGTGGCGGGCGCCGAGCCGAAGACGCCCGGCGAGCTGGTGGACGCGCTGCTCGGGCTGGGGCACCGGGTGGAGGTCGCGGCCGAGGGCACGGCCCGCAAGCCGTGGCAGCTGGACGTCGTGGTCACCGAGATCCACTGATCCCGGATCCACCGAACCCGGATCCACCGAACCGCGTTCCACCGGCGGTCAGCGCAGGTGTCCGGTGTCGTTGAGCAGCCGCACCGAGGCGTTGCCGTCCGCGTAGTACTGGACGGCGCAGAGCGAGGCGGCGGACAGCTCCATCCGGTAGAGCGAGTCCGGCGGGGCCCCCAGCGCGAGCCGCACCAGCGTCTTGATCGGGCTGACGTGCGACACCACCAGGACGGTCCGGCCGTGGTGGCGGGCCAGGATCTTGTCCCGCGCGACGCCGACCCGGTGGGTGAGCGTGGCGAAGCTCTCGCCGCCGCCGGTCGGCTTGGCCTTGGCGGAGCCGAGCCAGGCGTCGAGGTCCTCCGGGTGGCGTTCCCGCACCTCGCCGAAGGTCAGCCCCTCCCACGCGCCGAAGTCCACCTCGCGCAGCCCGTCCTCGTAACGGACCTCCAGACCGAGCCGGGCGGCGACGGTCTCGGCGGTCTGCCGGGTGCGGAGCATCGGCGAGCTGACCACGGCCTGGACGGAGCCGCGCGCGACCAGCGCCTCGGCGACCCGCTCGGCCTGCCAGCGGCCCTTCTCGGAGAGTTCCGGGTCGCTGCCGCCGCTGCCGGAGAAGCGCTTCTGCGGGGTGAGGTGGGTCTCGCCGTGGCGGAGCAGGACGAAGGTGGTCGGCGTGCCGAGGTCGGCGGGGGCCGCCCAGCCGGCCTTGGGGGCGGTGGTCTCCAGCGGGGGCTCCTCGACGGCCGCGGGCCGCTCGGCCTTCGGCGCCTTCGGCTCCCACTGGCGGCCGGCCTTGCCCGCGTCCATCGCCTCGTTGGCCAGCCGGTCGGCGTCCTTGTTCCGCTCACGCGGGATCCAGGTGTACTTGACCTGACCGCGCGGCAGCACCGACCGGGCCTCGGCGGCGAGCGGCTGCATGTCGGGGTGCTTGATCTTCCAGCGCCCGGACATCTGCTCGACCACCAGCTTGGAGTCCATCCGGACGTCCACCGAGGCGTCCGGGTCGATCTCCCAGGCCGCCTTCAGGCCGGCGATCAGGCCCTTGTACTCGGCCACGTTGTTGGTGGCGTGACCGATGAACTCGGCGGCCTCGGCGATGATCAGGCCGGTGTCGCCGTCCCGGACCACCGCACCGTAGCCGGCCGGCCCCGGGTTGCCCCGGGAGCCGCCGTCGGCCTCGACGACGAACCTGCGCCCCGCCACCGGGTCAGATGCCCGAATCGGCGGTGCGCACCAGGATCCGGCCGCAGTTGTCGCAGCGGACGACGACGTCCTTGGGCTCGGCCTTGATGGCGTTCAGGTCGGAGACGGCGAACTCGACCCGGCAGCCCTCGCAGCGGCGCTGGTAGAGCCGGGCCGCGCCGACGCCGCCCTGCTGCTCGCGCAGCCGGGTGTAGAGCTTCAGCAGGTCGGCCGGGACGACGGCGACGACGGCCTCGCGGTCGCGCTTGACCTTCTCGGCCTCGGCGTCGATCTCGGCGAAGGCGGCGTCCCGGCGGGACTCGGCCTCCGTCAGCACGACCGTGGAGTGCTCCAGGCGCGCGGTCAGCTCGGTGACCCGGGTCTGGGCGGACTCCAGGCGCTCCATGATCTCCAGGACGACGTCCTCCAGGTCCCCCTGGCGCTTGGCCAGCGAGCCGATCTCGTGCTGGAGGTTCTCCAGGTCCCGCGGCGAGGTGATCGCGCCGGAGTCCAGGCGCTGCTGGTTGCGGGCGGAGCGGGCGCGGACCTGCTCGACGTCCTGCTCGGCCTTGGTCAGCTCACGGGTGGTGTCGCCGTGCTGGGCCTGGGCGGCCACCACGAGGTCCTTGAGCGCGGTGTGGTCGGCGGTGGCCTTGTCGATCTCGGCGTGCTCGGGCAGGCTGCGCCGCCGGTGGGCCAGCTGGTCGAGCTTCGAGTCGATGGCCTGGAGGTCGAGCAGGCGGATCTGGTCGGCGGGCGCGGCGTTCAAGCGGAGGGCTCCTGTGAATCGGGTCAGGCGGTGAAGGACATGGGGGCGTGCGCGGTCCACGGGTCGGTGACCCGGTGGGAGACCTTGGTCTCCACGGCCCAGCCCCGCTGCTCGGCGGCGCCGTGCAGCGCCCGCTCGGCCAGGGTGAGCCAGGGCCACTCGGTGGCCCAGTGCGCGGCGTCGACCAGCGCGACCGGCGCCGCCTCGGCGGCCTCGGACGCCGGGTGGTGGCGCAGGTCGGCGGTGACATAGGCGTCGACACCGGCCGCCCGCACCTCGGCGAGGAAGCTGTCACCGGAGCCGCCGCACACCGCGACCCGGCTGACCAGCCGGGCCGGGTCACCGGAGACCCGGACGCCGGCCGCGGTGGCCGGCAGGCCCTCGGCGACCCGGGCGGCGAACGCGGCGAGGGTCAGCGGGGGCTCCAGCAGGCCGATCCGCCCACTGCCGCGCCGGCCCAGCGGGTCCGTCGGGTCCGGCACCAGCGGGCCGGTGACCCGCAGCCCGACGGCCTCGGCCAGCGCGTCCGAGACGCCCGGGTCGGCGTGGTCGGCGTTGGTGTGCGCCACGTGCAGGGCGATGTCGTGGCGGATCAGCGTGTGCACGACCCGGCCCTTGAACGTGGTCGCCGCGACGCTGGTGGTGCCGCGCAGATAGAGGGGGTGGTGGGTGACCACCAGGTCGGCGCCCCACTCGACGGCCTCGTCGACGACCGCCTGCACGGGGTCGACGGCGAACAGCACGCGGCGGACCTCGGCCTGAGGGTCTCCGCAGACCAGGCCGACGGCGTCCCAGGACTCCGCCCACTGCGGCGGGTAGACCTCTTCGAGCGCGGTGATGACGTCGGACAGTTTCGGCACCTGTCGAGACTACCGTGCGCGCGGGGGCGCCCGGGCCCCCCGGGCCGGGCGCGGGGGCACGCGGGCGGGCGTCAACCTGTGGTTCCCGGCGTTCGAGCGGCCGCCGGGGCACCGTCGCGGCGGCTCGGCGGGGGCGGTCGGGGCGCCCGTGGGGGCCGGCGCGGGCCGGAACGCGGGCCGTGCGGGAGCCGCGGCCTCCCGCGTACGCGGGGGCGCCGCGCACAGCGGGTCGTTCGCACATATTCGAAACCGCACCCGGATCACCCTTACGAGTGAAGTGACCCGCTACGCGTTGAGCCCGCCCGGAAACCGAAAGTAACTTCACTTCTGCGAACGGGAGTTGCCTGGACCGGGGGGTCATGAGGGCACTCCGCCGACATGTGGGCCCAGGCAGGACGGGCCCGCGGCGGACGCGGCCGGGGGCCGCGCTCCCGTAATCAGGCCGTCGGCGTGCGCCGCGGGTGCCGGAGCAGTGGGCACCGGCGGGCGCCGGCCGAGACGAAGGGATGTGAGGGCGGATGGGGGCGGACACATCGCTGCGCACGGCCGGGGGGAACGGATCGGCGGGCCACCGGCCGGACGCGGCCGGCGGGTGGCCGGAGGTGGCACGGGCGGCACTGGCCGGCGCCGGGGGCCGGGGAGGCGACGACGACTGGCAGGTCTCCGTCGAGGGCTTCTGGTGCACGGCCAGGCCGGCCGCGGCGGAGCTGGCCGGGGAGGGCTGGAAGATCCACGTGAGCGCGGCGTCGGCGGTCGGCGGCGCCGTCCTGACCGCCGTCACCGAGGTACTGGCCGACGACCCGTGCACCTTCAAGTTCGCCGCCGGACGGGAACACCTGCACGAGATCAACTCGCGCAACAGCGACCGGGGTTCGGCGGGCAAGTTCATCACCGTCTACCCGCGGGGCGAGGAGCAGTTCCGGCGGCTGGCCGCCGCGTTGCACCGGGCGACGGACGGCATGCCCGGGCCGGTGGTGCTCTCCGACCGCCCCTACCGGCCCGGCAGCCGGGTGCACTACCGCTACGGCGCCTTCGCGGCGCGCGCCGAGCTGGGCAACGACGGCGGGTACCGGTCGATGCTGCGCGGGCCGGACGGCGAGCGGGTCGAGGACGTGCGCGGAGCCTCGTACCGCTGCCCGCCGTGGGCGCGCGACCCGCTGGCCGAAGGGTCCGGACCGGCGCGGGAGCGGGGCGGCGCGGCGGGCGGGCGCCCGGCGCAGGAGGGGCGCGGGCCCGGCACGGCCAGACCGGCGGCGCCCAGGCGCGGCTCCGGCGGGGTGCTGCTCGCCGGGCGGTACGCCGTCACCGGGGCGATCCGGCACAGCGCCAAGGGCGGTGTCTTCCTCGGGCGGGACACCGACGGCGGCGCCGAGGTCGTGGTCAAGCAGGCCCGCGCGCACATCGAGGTGGACCGGTCCGGCACCGACGCCCGGGCGGCGCTGCGGCACGAGGCCGCGCTGCTGGCGCGGCTGGAGGGACAGGACCTCGCGCCGCGACCGGTCGAGCTGATCGAGCAGGACGACTCGCTGTTCCTGGTGCAGGAACGAATCGCCGGGCAGCCGCTCGGCAGCTGGGTGGCGGCCCGGCTGCGCCGCGACGGCAGCCCCGACGTGGACTGGGCCGAGGCCGGGCCGCTGGCGCACGCGCTGCTCGACCTGGTCGAGCGGGTGCACGGGCTGGGGCTGGTCCTGCGGGACCTCTCCCCCGGCAACGTGCTGGTGCGGCCGGACGGGTCGCTGCGGCTGGTCGACCTGGAGCTGGCCGCCGAGGCCGGCCGGGCGGCGGGCTCGGCCGGCACCCCCGGCTACCGGGCCCCCGAGCAGGGCCCGGGGCGGCTCGCCCTGGTCACGGACGGCGCGGCCGGCCCCGGCGCAGGTCGCTCCGGCGCGGGCCGGTCGGTGTGGGCCGGAGCGACCTGCGCCGGTCCGGGGCGGGACGCGCTCGGCCGGGACGTCCTGACCGGCAGCCGCGTGATCCCGGACGGCACCTGTGTGGCCGAGCCGGCGGCCGACCTGTACGCGCTCGGCGGACTGCTCTTCCTGCTCGCGACCGGCCACGACCCGCTCCTGCCCGAGGATCTTCCGTCGGCCCGGCCGGTCGCCGACCGGCTCGGCCGCTGGCTGGCCCTCGCCGCCCGCTCGGGCGACACCGCGCGGCGGCTCGCGCCGGTGGTGCTGGGGCTGCGGGCCGAGGCGCCGGACCAGCGGTGGAGCCTCTGCCGCGCCCGGTACGCCCTGACCGGCGCCCCGGCGGAGACGGCCGGCCGACGGGACACGGAGACCCGGCAGGACACCGGGGTCTCCCGGGACACCGAGACCTCGCGGGACACCGGGGTCTCCCGGGACACCCAGACCTCGCGGGACACCGGGGTCTCCCGGGACACCCAGACCTCGCGGGACACCGGCCCGACACGGGCGGCCGGGCCGACCGCGGCCCCGGCGGCGGACGGCCCGACCGGGGCCACCGCCCTCGTCGACCGGGTGCTGCGGGACGGGCTGCGCCACCTCTCCCTGACCGCGACGCCGCTGCGGCGGGACCGGCTCTGGCCCGCCGTCCCGGCCGGGCAGTGGTCCGACCCGTGCAATGTGCAGCACGGCGCCGCCGGCGTGCTCGCCCTGCTCGCCCGGGCGGCCCTGACGGACGGACTGCCCGACGAGGTCCGGGCGGAGTCCCGCCGGACGGCGCGGACGGCCGTCGAGTGGATCGAGCGCCGGTGCGCCGCCGAACCGGTCGTCCTGCCGGGGCTGCACTTCGGCCGCTCGGGCGCCGCCTGGGCCCTGGTGGACGCCGCCGAGGCACTGGCGGACCGCGCGCTGGCCGAGCGCGCCGCCGCCCTCGCCCGCCGGATAGCCGTCGCATGGCCCAATCCGGACGTCTGCCACGGCGCGGCCGGCGCGGGCTTCCTGCACCTGCGCTTCGCCGCCGGCACCCCGGCGACCGCGTCGCCGGGCGGCGGGGAGTTCCTGGACCGGGCCGCCCGCTGCGGGCACGGCCTGCTGGCCGCCGCCCGGTCCACACCGGAGGGCGTGGTCTGGCCGGTGCCGAAGGAGTTCGACTCGGCGCTCGCCGGGATCACCCATCTCGGGTTCGCCCACGGGGTCGCCGGCGTCGGCGCCTTCCTGCTGGCCGCCGCCGGGGCCACCGGCGACCGGGCGCTGCTCGACGGCGCGGCCGAGGCCGGGCGCACGCTGGCCGCCACCGTCCGCCGGGAGCCCGGCGGACGCTACGGCGGCCGGCACCGCGGGCCGTTCGACGGTCCGAACGACGGGTGGTACGGCGAGGGGATCGCGGCCGGCGGTGACGCCGACAGCCGCTGGACGGCCTGGTGGGCGCAGGGCGCGGGCGACCCGGACCACGTCCGGCTGGCGCACTGGTGCAGCGGGTCCTCCGGCGCGGGCACCTTCCTGCTCCGGCTCTGGCAGGCCACCGGTGACGACACCGCGCGCGAACTCGCCCTCGCCGCCGGCCGGGCCGTCCTGGCCGGACGCTGGCACTGCGGCGTCAGCGCCTGCCACGGCCTGGCCGGCAACGGGGAGTACCTGCTGGATCTGGCCGGGGCCACCGGCGAGCCGGAGTTCCGCACCGGCGCCGAGGAGTTGGCCCAGCTGATCGCCGCCAGGTCGGCGCTGCGCGACGGCCTGCTGGTGCTGCCCGACGAGACCGGCACCGGCTGCGCGGCCGCGTACGGGACGGGCACCGCGGGCGCGCTGGCCTTCCTGCTGCGCCTGCGCCACGGCGGCCCCCGGCTCTGGGTCGACCCGGTGCCGCCCACCGGGGCCGGCGAACCGCGGACCGGTACCGAACCGGCTCCGACGACCGGGCCGCGGCCCGACCCCGACCCCGACCTGCCGCCGGAAACCGACAGGGTGAGTCCCTCGTGAACGTGGCCGTCCGCTCCGCGACGCAGGCCCTGCGCCGCCTCAGCTTCACCTTCGCCACCGACGGCGGCCACGCCGCCTGCCTCGCCTCCGCCGCCGACGGCGGCTGGTACGCGGAGAGTTGGGCGCTGCCGGCCTCCGGTCCGGCCACGCCGACCGCGCTGCCACTGCCCGGCAACCGCTCCGAGAGCCTGCGGTGCCAACTGATCGCCCTGCCGGACGGCTCGGTACTGGTCTGCCGGCACGACGGCGAGCGGCACGACCTGGTGGTGCTCCGCGCCGGCGCACCGGGCAGCGAACCGGCCACCGTGGAAACGCCGCTGGCCACCCTGCGCCGGCCCGGGCTGCGGCTGCTGCCGGTTCCGGCCGCGGCGGCCCCCGGGGGCACCCGCACCCCGGTCGCGTTGGCGCTGGGCACCGACACCCGGCCGGGCACCACCGCCTGGCTGGTGTACGCCGACGGCGGCGAACCCCGCCAGGTCGCCGAGATCCCCGGCCTGCACGGCGGCGGCGTCTGGCTGGACCGCGCCGGAGCCCTGCTGGCGCTGGACCGGGTCGACGCGGGCATCGTCCGCACCGTCGTCCTCGACCTGCGCACCGGCGCGGTCACCCCGCTGCTGGAGATCGGCGAGCGCAGCAACGACCGGCTGGTCCTGTTCGACCCGGAGAGCCGCTTCGCGATGGTGCGCAGCGACGCCCCCGGGGCCGACCGGCTGGGCTGGGGGGTGCTGGGCGGCGGCCAGCCGTTGCGGTTCCCCGAGTGTCTGCACGTGGCGGGCATGTTCCTGCGACCGGTCGCGCTGCACGCCACCCCGGAGGGGGCCCGGGTGGTCGTCCAGATCGACCACGGCGCCGGCTCCGCGCTGGCCCTGTGGCGACCGACCGCCGGACGGCTGGACCCCCTGCCGGTGCCCCCCGGGCGGTTCGGCGCGGTCGGGCACTGGTCGGCGGCGGGGCTGCGGCTGCCGTACTCCTCGCCCGAGCACCCCGCCGCACTGGCCACCCTGGACGTGGACACGCTGCTGGCGAACGGCCCGACCGCCGTGGCCCCCGGCCCGGTGCCGCTGCCACTGCAGTTGGCGCCGCTCGGCTCCGGACTGCCCGGCCCCTGGCGGGACACCGTCCTGCCCTGGCGGCCCGGCGGCCCGCGGGTCTCCCGTACCCCACCCCCCGGCTGGCGGCTGGACGGCAGCACCCCGCCCGGGGACGGCGGGCGCTGGCACTCCGCGCAGAGCATCGAACTCGCCGGCCCGGCCGGGCCGTTGGAGGCCGTGGTGTACGGCGGGGACGCCTGGCTGAGCAGCCCGCACCTGGTCCTCGCCCTGCACGGCGGCCCGGCCGACGCCTGGCGGCTGGAGTTCGACCCGGCCCTGCAGCGGATGGCGGCCGGCGGCCTGGCCGTGATCGCCCCGAACCAACGCGGCTCCACCGGCTACGGGGTGGCGCACGCGATGGCCATCCGGGGCGCCTGGGGCGGGCCGGACCTCGACGACGTCCTGTACCTGCTGGACGGCATCGCGGGCCAGCGCGCCGCGCTCGGCCTGGAGCCCCCCGCCCTGTTCGGCGTCAGCTACGGCGCGTTCCTCGCACTGCTGGCGGCCGCGCACGCGCCCGCCGAGCAGGTCGCGCGGTGCGCGGTGGTCGCGCCCTTCCTGTCCGGCGCCCGGCTGCTCGCCGAAGCCGCCTCCCCGGTCCGGGCGTTGACCACCCGGCTGGGCGGCGGCGAGCCGATCGCCGACGCCCGCGGCCCGCGCGACGTCCTCCAGCTCGCGCACCGCCTCCGCGCGCCCCTGCTGATGGTGCACGGGGACCGGGACGAGGTCGTCCCGGTCAGCCAGTCCCGTTCGCTGCGCCACGAGTTGCTGCGGATCGGGCGGACCGAGGGCGCCGACTTCCGGTACGTGGAGGCGGCCGGGGCCGGACACGAGGTACTCGCCGAGGACGGCGCCGCCGTGCTGCACGAGCTGCTGGCCGGCTTCCTGCGCACCGGCCGGCCGGGCTAGCGGCCCGGCCCACAGACTCCCGGGCCCGACGGCCCGGGGCGTGACCCGCGACGGTGGATGGAGGCCGTCGCGGGGAGCACACCCGACGCCCGTACCGCAGATCGCGGCGGGCGGAACACCCAGGGGAGGAACCGATCATGGAGAACATGGTGGACTTCGAGACCGACCTCGCGGCGCTCCAGGAGCTGCCCGAGACCGAGTCCGTCGAGCTGACCGGCCACGGCGGCGGCTGCCAGTACACCTGCCTGATCCTGACCTGTCTGATCTTCACGATCAGCTAGTCGCGGGGCCGGTCGACCGGTGAACCGCGGGCGCCCGCACCCCCCCGGCCGCCCCCCCGGGGCCGGCCCCCCCCCAGCCCCAGCCGGGGCCGCAGCCCCCCCGGCGGACCCCCCGC
>NZ_JBHYYB010000044.1:0-3717 GCF_042752535.1 Kitasatospora sp. NPDC059327
TTGTTTTTTACCCCTCCCCCCACGCGCTTGCCCCGTCACCACGGGGGGGGCCACCTCTGTAGGCTCCAACCCGCCGCCCGCCCCCCCCCCCCCCGGGGGCCCGGCCCGCCCCGACAGGGCGTCAGAGGTCGCGGAGCATGCAGGTCAGACGGCAGCTGGTGACCCGCTTGCCGGTGTCGTCGGTGATCGCGATCTCGTACGTGGCGGCGGTGCGCCCCTTGAACACGGCGGTGGCGACCCCGGTGATCAGGCCGGAGGTCGCCGAGCGGTGGTGGGTGGCGTTCAGGTCCACGCCCACCGCGTACCGGCCGGGGCCGGCGTGCAGCATCGCGCCGACCGAGCCGAGGGTCTCGGCCAGCGCGGCCGAGGCCCCGCCGTGCAGCAGCCCGTACGGCTGCTGGTTGCCCTCGACGGGCATGGTGCCGACCACCCGGTCGCCGGAGGCCTCGACGATCCGGATGCCGAGCTTGTCGCCGAGCCGGCCGCCGGAGAAGGTGGCGGGGTCGACGCCGAGCTTGGCGAAGTGGTCCAGCACCTCCTGCGGGATCTTCAGGGCGGGGTTCGCGTCGGGTGCGGTCGCGTCGGGGGCCGTGTCGGTCATGGGGGAGCTCCTGCCGCTCGGGGTCACGTCGTCGTGCTGCCTGTGATCGTACGACCGTCCTACTCGGCGGTAGCGGTCGCGTCGAAGGGTTGGCGTGGCGGGCCGGCCGCGCCCTCCGGCCCGCCCGACCGTGCGCGCGCTCCGCACCCGGGCTGCGCGGCGCCCCTTTTGTCGGTGCCGGGCCATAGGATCGGTGGCCGGTAGTGGAATCGGCAGGAACGGACGTTGACGTGGCTACGCAGAGTACGGACAAGGGCGCGGCGGGTGGCGACGGGGCGCGGCCCCGGCTGATGCTGCTCGACGGGCACTCGATGGCCTACCGGGCGTTCTACGCGCTGCCCGTGGAGAACTTCAACACCTCCACCGGCCAGCCCACCAACGCGGTGTACGGCTTCGCCTCGATGCTGGCCAACACCGTCCGGGACGAGCGGCCCACCCACCTCGCGGTGGCCTTCGACCTCTCCCGGCAGACCTTCCGCTCCGTCGAGTTCCCCGACTACAAGGCGAACCGGGCCAAGACGCCCGACGAGTTCCGCAGCCAGATCGGCCTGATCGGCGAACTCCTGGACGCCATGCGGGTGCCGCGGATGACGGTCGAGGGCTTCGAGGCCGACGACATCATCGCCACCCTCGCCACCGCCGCCGAGGCGGCCGGCTTCGACGTGGACATCGTCACCGGCGACCGGGACTCGCTCCAGCTGGTCACCGACCACATCACGGTCCTCTACCCGACCAAGGGCGTCTCCGAGCTCACCCGCTACACCCCCGAGAAGGTCGCCGAGAAGTACGGCGTCACCCCCCGCCAGTACCCCGACCTCGCGGCCCTGCGCGGCGACCCGTCCGACAACCTGCCCGGAATCCCCGGCGTCGGCGAGAAGACGGCCGCCAAGTGGGTCAACCAGTTCGGATCCTTCGACGAACTCGTCTCCCGCGCCGACGAGGTGAAGGGCAAGATCGGCGAGAAGCTGCGCGAGCACCTGGACTCGGTGAAGCGCAACCGCGTCCTCACCGAGCTGGTCCGCGACGTCGAACTCCCGCTCGGCGTCACCGACCTGGGCCGCGCCGCGTTCGACCGCGAGGCCGTGGCCGGCCTGATGGAGTCGCTGGAGTTCCGCAACGCCAACTTCCGCGACCGGGTCTTCGGCATCGACCCCGCCGCCGCCGAGCCCGAGGCCGCCGCCGAACTCGCCCCCGGCGTCGAGGTGGACGGCGAACTGCTCAACGACCCGGGCGCGCTGGCCGAGTGGCTGCGCCGGCAGGCCGACGGCAAGGTCCCGGTGGCCCTGGCCGCCGTCTACCGCTGGGCGCTCGGCACCGGCGAGGTCACCGAGATCGCCCTGGCCGTCGGCGAGTCCGCCGCCTGGTTCGACCCGGCGCTGCTCGCCGAGGAGGACGAACGCGCCTTCGCCGGCTGGCTGGCCGACCCGGCCGCCCCGAAGGCCCTGCACATCGCCAAGCAGGTGATGCGCGCCTTCGCCGAGCGCGGCTGGACGATCGGGGGCGTCGTCGCCGACACCGCCCTCGCCGCCTACCTGGAGAAGCCCGGCCGCCGGACCTTCACCCTGGAGGTGCTCGCCGAGGAGTACCTGGCCCGCTCGCTCGCCCCGGCCCCGGTCGCCGAGAGCGGCCAGCTGTCCTTCGACACCCCGGACGACACCGACGAGACCGACGGGGTGGCCGCCCGCGCCCAGGCGCTGATGCTCCAGGCCCGGGCCGTGCTCGACCTCGCCGCCCTCTTCGAGACCCGCCTCGCCGAGGTCGGCGCCACCGAGCTGCTGCGCGACATGGAGCTGCCGATCGCCGCCCTGCTGGCCCGGATGGAGCGCACCGGCATCGCCGCCGACCGCCCCTGGCTCACCGGCCTGGAGGCCCAGTTCGCCACCGAGATCCAGCGCGTGGTGGAGGAGGCGCACGCCGCCGCCGGCCACGAGTTCAACCTCGGCTCGCCCAAGCAGCTCCAGGAGATCCTCTTCGGCGAGCTGGCCCTGCCCAAGACCAAGAAGATCAAGACCGGCTACACCACCGACGCCGACGCGCTCACCTGGCTGGCCACCCAGACCGACAACGAGCTGCCCGTCATCCTGCTCCGCCACCGCGACCAGGCGAAGCTGCGCACCACCGTCGAGGGCCTGCTCAAGACGGTCTCGCCGGCCGGGCGCATCCACACCACCTTCAACCAGATGGTCGCCGCCACCGGCCGGCTCTCCTCGCAGGACCCGAACCTGCAGAACATCCCCGTCCGCACCGAGGAGGGCCGCGCCATCCGCCGGGCCTTCGTCGTCGGCGAGGGCTACGAGGCGCTGCTGACGGCCGACTACTCCCAGATCGAGCTGCGCATCATGGCCCACCTCTCCGAGGACGAGGCCCTGATCGAGGCCTTCGCCACCGGCGAGGACCTGCACACCACCGTCGCCTCCCAGGTCTTCGAGGTCCCCGGCGACGCCGTGGACGCGGAGATGCGCCGGAAGATCAAGGCGATGTCCTACGGCCTGGCGTACGGGCTCTCCGCGTACGGGCTCTCCCAGCAGCTCGGCATCAAGCCCGCCGAGGCCCAGGGCCTGATGGACACCTACTTCGAGCGCTTCGGCGGTGTGCGCGACTACCTGCGCCGGGTCGTCGACGAGGCCCGCGCCACCGGCTACACCGAGACCCTGCTCGGCCGCCGCCGCTACCTGCCGGACCTCAACAGCGACAACCGCCAGCGCCGCGAGATGGCCGAGCGGATGGCCCTCAACGCCCCGATCCAGGGCTCGGCCGCCGACATCGTCAAGATCGCCATGCTGCGGGTGGACGAGGCGCTGACGGCCGCCGGCCTCACCTCCCGGATGCTGCTCCAGGTGCACGACGAAATCGTGCTGGAGCTGGTCCCCGGCGAGCGTGAGCGCGTCGAGGCGGTCGTCCGCGAGCAGATGGCCGGCGCCTACCCGCTGCGCGCCCCGCTCGACGTCTCGGTCGGCGTCGGCCCGAACTGGGAGGCCGCCGCGCACTGACGCGGGCCCGAGGACGTGGGTGCGACCCGGTGCGGGTCGGGCCCCAGCCACTTTTGATCATCGGTGTTTAGCCGGCGGCGTGGGGGGGGGCCGGGCGGGGGGGGGGGGGGCGGGGGGGCCCGGCCC
>NZ_JBHYYB010000044.1:3727-6223 GCF_042752535.1 Kitasatospora sp. NPDC059327
CCGCCTTCGGGGGCGGCGCGGCCCCGACGGGGGCGCCCCCCGCGCCCGGCGGGGGGCCGGCGGCGGTGGGGCCCCCCGGGGGGGGGCCCCCCCCACGTCTGTTTCGCACGTCTGTTTTCGCCGGGCCGGTCGGGGAGGTCCGGGCGGGGGAGGGGGCGGGCGGGGCGCCCCGCCGTCGGAGCCGCGTCTTCACAGAGGCGACAGGTTCCGGGGGTTGATACGGCGTCAGGGAACCTCTTCACTTGTCATGGCACCGACGTTCTTGATCGCGGTGCGGTGCCGTTCCACCGGCTCCATCCGCTCCGACGCCTCACCCGACGAGTCTGGAGATCCCTCATGTCCGTACCCCCTCTGCGGCGCGCCGTCGTGGCGCTCGCGGCCCTGCCGCTGCTCGCGCTCGGCGCCGGCCAGGCCGTCGCCGCCCCGGCGCCCGCGCCCGCCGCCCAGGCCACCGCCGCCCGGGCCACCACCACCCAGGTCTCCGCGATCGAGGACGAGGTGGCCCGCGCCCTGGCCACCTCGCTCACCGACTCCGCGCTGCGCGACCGGCTGCGGTCCGCCACCACCGGCGCGGCGACCGGACCGGTCGGGCTCGCCCCGCTGGCCACCGCCGCCCAGGGCCCGGCCGCCCGCGCGCTGGCGGCCGCCACCACCAAGGCGGACCGCGCGATCGCCGCCGCCAAGGGCCTCGGCGCCGACCTCGGCCCGCTGCTGCGCGTCCAGTTGGCCGATCCCTCGATGCGGGCCGCCCTGGACGCGGGCGCCACCCCGCTGGTGGCCACCGCCGTCGCCGACGACCACGCCCGCACCGTCCGCGCCTACGACACCGCCGGCCGGGCCCACGCCCTCGACGCCGCGACGGTGCCCGGGCAGCCGGTCTACCTGATCGACATCGACACGGCCAGGACGCTGGCCGCCGGACTGGCCGTCCTGCAGCGGGAGTTCGGCGCGCGCGGCCTCGACGCCGTCGCCCCGGGCGGACCCGCCGCCGCGGCGCCCGCCGCCCAGGGGCCCGGCGCGGCGCAGGCTGCCGGTGGCTGGTGGGCCACCAAGATCAGCGGCATCGAGGTGGCCGACGACGAGGAGCCCTGGTTCAAGGGCGCCGCCGAGATGTTCAGCCTGGTGACCGGCTTCGGCCAGGACGGCAAGGTCCGGGTCGACTCGGTCGCCATGCCGTACCTGCAGTACGACGGCACGGTGTACTACCCGAACCAGATCCTGGTGAACTGGTCGAACTACAAGTACAACCTGGCCGATGTCGTCCTGATGGAGGACGACGGCGACACCAACTACCTGGCCCTCGCCCAGGCGGTGGCGGCCGTCCTGCTCACCATCGCCGACCAGGGGGCCTACATCCCGCTGGTCAACGCCGTCCTGGCGGCAATGCCCGCGTCCTGGTGGGTCGACGACCCGGACTACGTGGACTCCTGGTACACCCTGGCCCGGACCAGCTCGGGCCGCCTCAACGGGGCGCGCGGCAACGGCTGGATGACCGTCGAGCCGTACTGGGTCGGCCAGCTCTGACCTCCCCACCGGGCCGGGCCGGCGGAGCGCCGCGACGCGCTGCGCCGGCCCGGCCCGGTGATCGATCAACCGTGTGACGAGGACACGTCCGTACTACCGTGGCCCGATGACAACGGAATCCACGTCGACCGGCCGGCCGGTCTCCCTGGCCGGGGCGCCGACGCTCCAGGCCCGCAACTCCGCCGCCTTCTGGACCGCGACCGGCCGGTCCCGGGGGCACGAGGTGATCCGGCGCGGCGGATTCGTCGCGGTCGACGGTGACGAGCGGGCGGGGCTGCGGATCCTGATCCAGGAGCCCCACCTCGACGCGGGCGCAACGGCCGAGTTGAGCGAACTGACCCGCCGGGCACCGGGCGCGGTGACCGTCGAGGACCCGTTCAGTTCGACCGATCTGGGCCACCTGGGCATGCGCACCTGGCAGATGCCGGTCATGCTGCGCCTGCCCGGCCCCGTCGCCGAACCCGCACTGGACGTGACCCGGGTGCGGCAGCCCGCGGACCTCCGGGCGGCCGAGCGGGTCGTGATCGAAGGCTTCGAGCTGGACGGGTTCGAGCCCTACCGCCCCGGCGAGCTCTTCCCGGCGACGCTGGTCGAACAGCCGGGCGTGGACGTGTTCATCGCTTCGGTCGACGGCGTGGTGGCGGGCGCCGGCGTGAGCGTCGTGGCCGACGGCGTCGGCAGCCACTACTGGATCGCCGCCTCCTCGGCCTGCCGCTCGCGCGGCGTGGGCCGGGCCGTCATGCTCGGCGCGCTCGCCCACCTGGCGGACCTCCCGGCCACCCTCACCGCCTCGAAGCTGGGCCGCCCGCTCTACGAGTCGCTGGGCTACACGGTCGCGTCCCCCGCGACCTGGTGGGCCTCCTCCTGAGCGACGGTATCGCGCGTGGGGATTGGGTACCCCCCACATACCACGCGCGCCCAGGGGGCCGCGGCGTGGGGTGCGGGGTCGTGCCCCGGGCCCCGGAGGGGCGG